>NZ_JBNXUM010000016.1:0-173445 GCF_050563545.1 Falsiroseomonas sp. HW251 | reverse complement strand
CAACCACGACGCGCTGCAGGACCCCTCCCTCGGCTCCGGCCGGCGCTTCGCGCTGCACGCGATCGACGCGGTCGGCCTGGTGCATGCGATCCTGCTCCGCATCCAGGTCGCCATGCTGCCCTTCACCACTCTCGTCATGGGCGGACACTGAAGCGCTCGCCGCCGGCGGTTCGCCGGCGGCGCGGGGCGCGGGCTCGGCGTTAGGGTTCAGCGTTCCTTGACGTAGGGCAGACCGGCCGCGCGCGGCGGCGTCGCGCGGCCGACGAACCCCGCGAGGAGGATGACCGTCAGCACATAGGGCAGCGCCTGCACGGCCTGCACGGGGAAGGCGACGCCGAGGCCGGGGACCATCACGCCCTGCAGCCGGATCGCAACGGCATCGAGCAGGCCGAAGAGCAGGCAGGTCAGAAGCACACCGCCCGGCCGCCAGTTCGCCAGGATCAACGCCGCCAGCGCGATGAAGCCGCGCCCGGCCGTCATGTCAGTCGCGAAAGCGGCGCCCTGCGCCGTGGAGATCGCCGCGCCCGAGATCCCGCAGAGCACGCCCGCGATCATCACCCCGCCATAGCGCAGCCGCACGACCGGAACGCCCGCCGCGTCCACCGCGCCCGGCGCCTCGCCCGCCGCGCGCAGCCGCAGCCCAAAGCGCGTGCGCCACAGCACGAAGGACGCGGCGGGAACAAGCAGCAGCGCGATGTAGACGGGCGCGGTATGCCCGCCGATCACCGCGACATCGAAGCCCGGCAGCGACAGCGCGGGAAAGCGCGCGGAAGCCGGCAGCGCCGGCGTCTGCCCGCCCTGGCGGAACCAGGCGAGCGCCAGCGTCGCCGTCAGGCCCGAGGCCAGCACGTTGATCGCCATGCCTGAGACCACCTGGCTGCCGCGCAGCGTCACGCAGGCCAGGCCGTGCAGCAGCGCGAGCGCCGAGGATGCGACGACCGCGGCGACAAGCCCGAGCCAGGCGCTGCCGGTCACCGCGGCGGTCGCGGCCGCGGCGAAGGCGCCGGCCAGCATCTTGCCCTCGAGCCCGACATCCACGACGCCTGAACGTTCCGCGAAAAGCCCTGCCAGCGCGGCCAGGATCAGCGGCGTCGCCAGGCGGAGCGTCGCCGCCAGGATCGGCACGACCTGTCCGAGCGCGTCGTCCATCACGCCCGCGCCGCGAGCATGCGCGCGACAGGCGCGCGGAACAGCGCGCCAAGCGCGCCGGCGAACAGGATTACCAGCCCCTGCACGACGACCACGGTCTCGCGCGGGAGGTCCGGCATCTCGAACGCGAGCTCCGCCCCGCCCTGCGCCAGCGCGCCGAAGAGAAGCGCGGCGAGCAGCACACCCAGCGGATGGTTGCGCCCCATCAGCGCAACCGCGATGCCCGTGAAGCCGGCGCCGCCGGTGAAGTTCAGCATCAGGCGCTGGTTGGCGCCGAGCACCTCGTTCGCCGCGATCCCGGCCGCCAGCGCGCCGGAGATCGCCATCACCACGACGATGCGCCTGCGCTGGTCGATTCCGGCATAGGTCGCCGCGTCGGGATTGGCGCCGACGACGCGCAGCCCGTAGCCCCAGGCCGTGCGCCAGACCAGCAGCCAGACCAGGAAGGCCGCCAGCAGCGCCAGCAGCAGCGCGACATTCACCGGCGACCGGCCGGGGAAGCCGAAGGCCGACAGCGTCGGCAGCGCGGTCGCGAAGCGCCGCGTTTCCGGCGCCATCTGGCCCGGCGCGATCAGCATGTTGACCAGCAGGTAGACCATCAGCGAGGCCGCGATGAAATTGAACATGATTGTCGTGATGACGATGTGGCTGCCGCGGCGCGCCTGCAGCCAGCCCGGCACCGCGCCCCAGGCCGCGCCGAAGCCCGCCCCCGCTGCGAGCGCCACGACTACCAGCAGCCAGGACGGCAGCGCCGCATCAAGCCCAAGGCAGGCCAGCGCGATGCCGAGGCCGCCCAGGGCTGCCTGGCCCTCGACGCCGATGTTGAACAGCCCGCCCTTGAAGGCGATCGCGACGGCGAGCCCCGCGAAGGCCATGTCGGTCGCGTAGAACAGCGTGTAGCCCACGGCGTCCCAGGATCCGACGCTTCCGTTGATCAGCGCCTGCAGCGCCTCCGCCGGCGATTGCCCGGCGGCGACGACGACGAGTGCGGAGAGGGCGAGCGCCAGCGCGACGTTCAGCGCGGGCGGCAGCAGCAGCGCGGCGGCGCGCCTCACGCCGCGGCCCCGGCCATCAGCAGGCCGAGCTGGCGTTCGTCGGCGCCGGCCGGCACCTCGCCGACCAGCCTTCCGTCGAACATGACCAGGATGCGGTCGGACAGCGCCAGGATCTCGTCGAGTTCGACCGAGACCAGCAGCACCGCCTTGCCCGCGTCGCGCCAGGCGCGCAGGCGCGCATGGATCGCCTCGATCCCACCGATATCCACGCCGCGCGTGGGTTGGCCGACGAGCAGGATGTCCGGCGCTCGGTCGAGCTCCCGGCCCATGATCAGCTTCTGCTGGTTGCCGCCGGAGAACAGCGAGGAGCGCAGCGCCGGGATCGGCGGCCGCACGTCATGCGCGGCCATCAGCGCCTGCGCGTGCTCGCCGACCGCGCGGCGCGAGATCAGGCCGAGGGCGCGGCGCCAGCGGCTGTCGCGCTGATGGCCGAGGATCGCGGTCTCCTGCGCCTCGAAGGGCGCGACCAGGCCATGGCGCAGCCGGTCCTCCGGCACATGCGCGACGCCGAGGCCGCGCATCGCCGCTGCGTCGCAAGGCGGTAGTTGCTGGCCACGCAGGCGGATGGTGCCGGAAGCAGCGGCCCGCATGCCGGACAGCGTCTCCAGCAGCTCGGTCTGGCCGTTGCCGGCGACGCCGGCGATGCCGAGGATCTCGCCGGCATACAGGTCGAAGCTGACGCCGCGCAGCCGCTCGATCCCGGCATCGTCATGCGCGCGCAGCCCCTCGACGCCGAGCATCACCGCGCCTCGCGTCGCCGGGGCCGGGCGCCGCGACGCGGCGGGGCGGCGGCCGATCATGAGCTCGCCGAGTTCCGCCGCCGAGGTCGCGGCGGTGTCGCGATGCGCGACCATCCGCCCGCCGCGCATGACGGAGACGCGGTCGGTCACCGCCATCACCTCGCGCAGCTTATGCGTGATCAGGATCACCGCCTTCCCCTCGTCTCGCAGGGCGCGCAGGACGCGGAACAGGTCGTCGGCCTCCTGCGGGGTCAGAACGGCGGTGGGCTCGTCGAGGATCAGGACCTCGGCGCCGCGATGAAGCGCCTTCAGGATCTCCACCCGCTGCCGCGCGCCGACCGGCAGGTCCGCGACGCGCGCATCCGCGTCCACCGCCAGGCCGTAGTCGCGCGCGAGCCGCGCGAGCGAGGCCCGCGCGGCGGCCGCGCCCGGAGCCAGCAACGGGCCGCCCTCGGCGCCGAGCATCACGTTCTCCAGCACCGTGAAGGGCTCCACCAGCATGAAATGCTGATGGACCATCTCGATGCCGAGCGCGATGGCGTCGGCGCTGTCGCGGATCGCGACGGGCCTGCCGCCGACCAGGATCGCGCCGTCATCCATGGGGTAGAACCCGTGCAGGATCGCCATCAGCGTGGACTTGCCGGCGCCGTTCTCGCCGATCACGCCGTGGATGGAGCCCCGGCGGACCGAGAGATCCACCGCGTCGTTGGCCAGCACCGTGCCGAAGCGCTTGGTGACGCCGCGGCACTCGATGGCGAGGGGCGCCGCGCCCGACAAGGCGCGGCTACTGAACCGGGCAGGAATTGTCGGCCATGAAGTCGTGCACGGTAATGCGGCCGGCCACCACCTCCGCCCGCGCCTGGTCGAGCCGCGCGCGCATCTCCGGCGTGACCAGCGCGGCATTGTCGTCGTCGATCGCGACGCCGACGCCGTCTTCCGCCAGGCCCAGCACGCGCGGGCCCGCGCGCCAGGTGCCGGCCTGCGCCTGCTCGAAGCCGAGCCGCGTCGCGACGTCCACGCGCTTCAGCATGCTCGTCAGCACGCGGCCGGGATGCAGGTGGTTCTGGTTGCTGTCCACGCCGATGCCGAGACGGCCGGCATCGGCCGCGGCCTGCAGCACGCCCACGCCCGTGCCGCCCGCGGCGTGGAAGATCACGTCGGCGCCGCGCTCGATCTGGCTGCGCGCGAGTTCCGCACCGCGCACGGGGTCGCGCCAGGCCGCCGGCGTCGAGCCCGTCATGTTCTGCAGCACCTGGATCTGCGGGTTGGCCGCGCGCGCGCCCTGGACGTAGCCGCAGGCGAATTTCCGGATCAGTGGGATGTCCATGCCGCCGACGAAGCCGATGCGCCCCGAACGGCTCGCCATCGCCGCCATCAGTCCGGCGAGGTAGCTGCCCTGTTCCTCCCGGAAGGTGACGGACTGCACATTCGGAAGGTTCACCACGCTGTCGATCAGGATGAAGCGCGTCTGCGGGAACTCGGCGGCGACGGCCTGCACCGCGCCGCGCTGGGCGAACCCAACGGCGACGATCGGATCCTGGCCGCGACGGGCGAAGTTGCGCAGCGCCTGCTCCCGCTGCGGCTCTTGCGTGACCTCGAACTCCGCGACCTGGATGCCGGTAGTGCGCTGGAATTCCTGCCCGCCCCGATGCACGGCCTCGTTGAAGGAGCGGTCGAAGCGGCCGCCCATGTCGAAGACGATGGCGGGCCGGATCTGCTGCGCGGCGGCCGGCCACGCAAGCATCAGGGCGCAGAGCGCCGTCAGCACGAGCCGTCGCATCCATGATTCTCCCGGCAGGGTTGCAGGGCGAAACTGACGGAGGCGGCGCGCGCGCGTCAATCGCCGCCTGGCCGGACCGCGGCGTGCGGCGAAAAACCTCCTCCCGCTCAGCGGCGACGCGCCAACCGCGACCAGACCACGATCACACAGGATAAAATGTCACTCACGATCGTGGATTGATTGACTATTTACGTCGGCGGGCGTGGAAATACGCCCGCGCCGGGGCTGGTCCCGGCGGTGTGGAGCGACCCGCCCATGTCCCTCGCCAAGCATCGCGCGACCGTCGGCCGGGCCCATCCGTGTCGAATGCGATGCCGCCGAGACGACATCGCCTTCCCGCTCTCCACCGCCCCGAGGTCCGCTTCCCATGATCCAGTCCCGCCCCATCGAGATTGACGGCCGCTTCGTCGGCGTCGCGGTCAACGCCTCTGCGGACTGGCACTTCGTCGCCGTCGATCCGCTGCTCGACGACCTCGACGGGGTGCATTTCCCCTCGCCCGAGGAGATGGCCCGCGTCGCGCGCCAGGCGCTGAACCGGGCGCGCTTCGTTCGCCCGACGCCGCTGAGGCTGGCGTCGTGACCGTCTCGCTGCGGCCGGCGGCCGAACCGTCGCGCGACCTGTCGCATCCCTCCGGCGCACTGCGCCTGCGGCCGCTGCATCCGCTGTTCGGCGCGGAGGTCGAGGACATCGACCTCTCGCGGGACGGCGCGGTGATCCCGGCGCTGCGGCGGGCGCTGGCCTCGCATCTCGTGCTGGTGCTGCGCGGGCAATCGCTCACGCCGGTGCAGCAGGTCGCCGTCACCGCCCTGCTCGGCCCCGTGGCGCGGCATCCCCTGGCAGCGCTTTCGTTGCCCGGGAGCCCGGAGGTCGTGGTCGAGGATTCCGGCGGCGATGACCGCGAATCCCGCTGGCACGCCGATCTCGCCTGGTCGGCGACGCCTGCCAGCGTCTCCGCGGTGGCCGCTCACGAGGCGGACGGGCTTACCACGGAATTCGCCACCCAGGTCGGCGCCTATGAGCGTCTCGATCCGTGGCTGCGCGACCGCATCGAGTTCCTCGAGGCGGAGCATGACCATCCCCGTCGTGCGGCCACCGGCCTGCCGGCCGTGGCGCATCCCCTGGTGCGGCTCGATTCCGGGACGGGGCGGCGCGCGCTGCTGCTCGATCCCTCAAGCGCGGGGCGCATCCGCGGCCTGCCGGCGGCCGAGAGCGACGACCTGCTGCACCGGCTGCACGCGGCGGCGACGCATCCCGCCCTGGTCTGGCGGCATCGCTGGACAGCGGGCGATCTGTTGCTGTGGGACAATGCCGCGCTGCTGCACCGCACGCGTCGCGCGGCGGCCGGGCGCCTGCATCGCACGATGGTTCGCGGCGAGGCGCCGGTCGGACCGGCCGCGGTCTCGATGCCCTGGGTATCCGCCGGCTAAGTTCAGCCGGTCGCGGCGCGCGCGGGGGCCTCGGCCGCCGCGCCCGCCTCGGCGCCGAGGGCGGCGACCTCGCCGATCACGACCAACGCCGGCATCGGCAGGTCCGCGCGGCGCACCGCGAGCGTGCAGGCCCCGAGCGTGGTGCGCAGCACCGCCTCGCCCTCCAGCGAGGCCTGCGCGATCACCGCAACGGGCGTCGCCGGTGCGCGTCCCGCGGCGAGCAGCCGCACCGCGATCTCGTCGAGGCGCGTCATTGCCATGAAGGCGGCAATCGTGCCGCCGGCCTGCGCGAGGGAGGCCCAGTCCACGCTGCCGGGCAGGCCGCCAGCCTCGTCGTGGCCGGTGACGAAGGTCACGGCGCTCGCCGTTCCACGATGCGTCAGGGGAATGCCGGCCGCAGCGGGCGCCGCGGTGCCGGCGGAGACGCCGGGCACCACGCGCCAGGGGATGCCGGCGGCGTCCAGCGCTGCCGCTTCCTCGCCGCCGCGGCCGAAGACGAAGGGGTCGCCGCCCTTCAGTCGCACCACGCGCTTGCCCGCCCGGGCGGCGGCGACAAGCAGCGCGTTGATGCCGGCTTGCGGGACCGGCGCGGCGCCCTTGCGCTTGCCGACCGGCACGATCTCCGCGCCGGTGCTGACCAGGCGCAGCACGGCCCGACCCGGCAGGGCGTCGTGGAAGACGATGTCAGCGTTGCGCAGGGCGTCGGCAGCGCGGAGGGTCAGCAGGCCGGGATCGCCCGGCCCGGCGCCGACCAGCCAGACCTCCCCCGGGGCTGGGCCGATGCCGGAAGCCAGGGCGGAGCGCCATTTCACCACGGCATACGGTCCTTCAATAGCCGCTGAAAGGAGAAGAAACACCCCCATCAATACCAATGCAAGCGGTTACGAATGAGATTTTTGTCCCGTACTCGTGATTCTGCGTGGATTTCATCGCCGCGCCCATTGCGAACGCGGTGTCGCGACGTTAATTCTCGCCGGGCCTAGCGAGGAGCATCGGATGTCGGCACCCGCCAAGCTTCGACCCGCCACCGCCCCCGTGGTGCTCACGGCGAACGGGCTCGCTGATGGCCGCGTCGCCTGGCTCGCCGCCGGCGGGCACTGGACGCCGCGCATCGTGGAAGCCCGGGTCTTCGCGCCCGGTGCCGCCGAGGAAGCGCTCGCGCTCGGCCAGGCCGCCGAGAAGGCGCGCCTTGTCGTTGGCGCCTACACCGTCGAAGTCGAGTTGGGCGGCGGCATCCCCGTCCCGCGGCGCTTCCGCGAACGCCTGCGTGTCACCGGCCCTTCGGTGGACGCCGAGCCCCACCCCGCCCTGTCACTGGCCAGCTGAAGGCAGGCCCCATGGACACCTTGGCCCCCGCCGTCCCGCCGCATGCCCGCCGCTACCGCTATGACGAGGTGGACCGCGACTTCCTGCAGGGTCGGATCGCCCAGTTCCGAGACCAGGTCGCCCGCCGCATTGCAGGCGAGCTGACCGAGGACGAGTTCAAGCCGCTTCGCCTGATGAACGGGCTCTACCTTCAGCTCCACGCCTACATGCTGCGCGTCGCGATCCCTTATGGCGTGCTCGACAGCCGCCAGCTGCGCCAGCTCGCTCACATCGCGCGCCGCTGGGACCGCGGCTTCGGGCATTTCACGACCCGGCAGAACATCCAGTTCAACTGGACGAAGCTCGAGGACGCGCCGGACATGCTCGCTGCGCTGGCCGAGGTGGACATGCACGCCATCCAGACCAGCGGCAACTGCGTCCGCAACGTCACCACCGACGAATTCGCCGGCGCCGCGGCCGACGAACTGGTGGATCCGCGGATCTACGCGGAGATCCTGCGGCAGTGGTCCACGCTGCACCCCGAATTCACCTTCCTGCCGCGCAAGTTCAAGATCGCCATCACCGGCGCGCCGAACGACCGCGTGGCCGCCAGGATCCACGATGTCGGCGTGATCGCGAAGCGCAACGCGGAAGGTGCCATCGGCTTCGAGGTCTGGGTCGGCGGCGGGCTCGGCCGGACGCCGATCATCGGCACCAGGATCGCCGACTTCGTGCCGGAGCCCGATTTCCTCGCCTATCTCGAGGCCGTGCTGCGCGTCTACAACGCGCTCGGGCAGCGCGAGAACATCTACAAGGCGCGCATCAAGATCCTGGTCCGCGACCTCGGCGACGAGTTCCGGGAGTTGGTAGAGCGCGAATTCGCCGAGATGCCGCGCGGCCGCTACCGCCTGGAGCCTGAGGTCGTGCAGGCGATCGCCACCCATTTCGCCCCGCCGCCCTTCGCGCGGCTGTCGGACGATCCCCCTGCCCTGCAGCGCGCGCGAGACGCCGACAAGACCTTCGCGACATGGCTGCAGCAATGCACCCATCCGCACCGCCAGCCTGGCTACCGGTCCGTCGTCATCTCGCTCAAGCCGATCGGCGGCATACCGGGCGACGCCTCGGCCGACCAGATGGACGCGGTCGCCGAAATCGCGGAGCGCTTCTCTTTCGGCGAGATCCGCGTCAGCCACGTGCAGAACTTGGTGCTGCCGCATGTCCGGCAGGAAGACCTGCCGGCGCTGTTCGCCGCGCTGAAGCCGCATGGCTTGGCAACGCCGAACATCGGGCTGATCAGCGACATCATCGCTTGCCCGGGCATGGACTACTGCGCGCTTGCCACCGCCCGCAGCATCCCCGTCGCGCAGCGCATCTCGGAACGTTTCGCCAGCCTCGACGCGCAACTCGGCATCGGCACGCTGCACGTCAACATCTCGGGTTGCATCAACGCCTGCGGACATCACCACGTCGGCCATATCGGCCTGCTCGGCGTCGATAAGCGCGGCGAGGAGGTTTACCAGATCACCCTCGGCGGCAGCGCCGGGAACGATGCCGCCATCGGCGAACTGATCGGCCCTGCCTTCTCCTATGACGAGGTCGTGGACGCCGTGGAGACGCTCGTGCGAACCTATGTCGCGCATCGCGAGGCTGGCGAGCTCTTCAAGGACACCTATCGCCGGATCGGCCCGACGCCGTTCAAGGAGGCGCTCTATGCCGCTGCTTGAAGCCGGCGCGCTGCGCCCGGACGAATTCCGCTCCGTCGCCGACGATGAGGCGCTGCCCGACGGGCCGTCGCTCGTCAGCCTCGAGCGGCTGCTTCGCGACGCCCCCGCGCTCGCCGCGCGGAACGCGCCGCTCGGCGTCGTGCTGCCGAGCGACGCCGATCCCGCGGTACTCGAGCCGCTGCTCGATCGCCTGTCGCTCGTCGCGCTGCGCTTTCCCAAGGCGCGCGACGGCCGCGCCTTCACCCAGGCCCGCGCGCTTCGGGAACGCCACGGCTTCGCCGGCGAGATCCGCGCGACGGGCCATGTGCTGCCCGACCAGTACGCCTTCCTGCTGCGCTGCGGGGTCACGACGGTGGAGGTGCCGGACGGCACCGACGCCGCGGTCTGGGCCCGTGCGCTGCAGTTCATCCCTATCGCCTACCAGGCGGCCGTCGCCGGCGACGGCGACGCGCTCGGCCCGTTGCGACGCCGCGTCGCGGTCGCCTGAGATGCTCCCGCTCGTCTTCCTCCCCGACACGCCCGTGCTGCTCGCGGGACGCGGCGGCGCCTTCGCCAGGCGCCGGGCCCTGCTTGAGGGCGCGGGGCTGACGCGCATCGCCGTCCATGAGGGCGTGCCGCCGGAAGCCGCGCTCCGCCGCCAGCGCCTCGTCTTCGGCGCCGGGCTCGAGCCGGAGGAATCCGAGTGGCTTGCCGCCGCCGCCCGCGCACGCGGCGTCACCGTCAACATCGAGGACGTGCCGCATCTCTGCGACGTGCATGTCCCCGCGCTGGTCCGACGCGGCGATCTGCTGCTCACCGTCTCGACTGGCGGCGCTGCGCCGGCGCTGTCCGCCGCGCTACGCGCCTGGCTCCAGGACAGCTTCGGCGAGGAGTGGGCCGGCCGGCTGGCGGAGGTCGCAGCGCTTCGCGCCCGCCGCCGCGCGGCGGGCGATCCGCCGGCCGAGGTCATCCGCGCCGTCCGCGCGCATCTCGATGGCACGTCGTGGCTGCAACCGCGATGTCTGCCGGCGGGGGACACCGCGACGAACCACTGACCGCGCTCCTCGCCCTCCGCCGCTCCGACAACGATGCCTCGACGGAGAACGACCATGCGACTGACGCGACGCGGCCTGCTCGCCGCCAGCCTTACGATGCCGGCGCTGCCGGCGGCCGCCCAGCAGGTGACGCTGCTGAACGTGTCCTACGATCCTACCCGGGAACTCTACCGCGAGTACAACGCGACCTTCGCGCGCGACTGGCAGCAGCGCAGCGGCCAGGCGATCCGCGTCAACGCGTCCCATGGCGGTTCCGGCAGCCAGGCGCGCGGCGTCATCGATGGCCTGCAGGCCGACGTGGTGACGCTCGCGCTGGCCTATGACGTTGATGCGATCGCGGAGCGCGGGCTGATCGCGCGCGACTGGATCGGCCGCCTGCCCCACAACAGCGCGCCCTATACCAGCACGATCGTGTTCCTGGTGCGGAAGGGGAACCCGAAAGAGATCCGCGACTGGGGCGACCTGCTGAAGCCGGGTGTCGCGGTCATCACGCCGAACCCCAAGACCTCGGGCGGCGCGCGGTGGAATTACCTCGCGTTCTGGGCCTGGGCGCTGCGCCAGCCCGGCGCCAGCACGGCGACGGCCGAGGACGCGGCGGGACAGTTGTTCCGCCAGGTGCCTGTGCTGGACAGCGGGGCGCGCGGCTCGACCACGACCTTCTCCCAGCGCGGCCTGGGCGACGTGCTGCTGACCTGGGAGAACGACGCCTGGCTCGCCCTGCAGGAATTCGGCAGCGGCAATCTCGACATCGTCTATCCCGGCTTCTCGATCCTCGCGGAGCCCTCCGTCGCGGTGGTGGATGCGAATGTGGACCGGCGGGGAACGCGCGCGATCGCCGAGGCCTATCTCCGCGGGCTGTACACGCCCGAGGGACAGGCGCTGGTGACCAAGCATTTCTACCGGCCGCGCGACCCGGAGTTGCTGGCCGCCAACGCCCAACGCTTCCCCCGGCTCGACCTCGTCGCGATCGACGATCCGGTCTTCGGGGGTTGGCAGCGCGCGCAGCAGACGCATTTCGCCGATGGCGGCGTCTTCGACCGCATCTACCGGCCGCGACGATGAGCGCGACCGGCGTCCTCGGCCTGCCGCTGCCGGCGCGCGCGACCGTGCGCGCTGTGCCGGGGTTCCGGCTGTCCCTGGCGGTCACGGCGATCTGGCTGACCGCGATCGTGCTGATCCCGCTGGCCGCGCTGGCAATCCGGCCCTGGGAGCTCGGCATCCCCGGCATGTGGCAGTCGATCTCGGACGCCCGCGTCGCCGCCGCGCTGAAACTCTCCTTCGGCGCGGCGCTGCTCGCGGCGCTGGTGGACGTGCCGCTCGGCCTGCTGCTGGCCTGGGCCATCGTGCGGCTGCGGTTTCCGGGACGCGCCATCCTGGACGGCGCGGTGGACCTGCCCTTCGCGCTGCCGACAGCCGTCGCCGGCATCGCGCTGACCGCGATCTTCGCCCCGAATGGCTGGCTCGGCGCGCCACTGCAGGCCTGGTTCGACTGGAAGGTCGCCTACACGCCGGCGGGCGTCGTCGTCGCGCTCGCCTTCGTCGGCCTGCCCTTCATCGTGCGCACGGTGGAGCCCGTGCTGCGCGACCTCTCGCGCGATGCCGAGGAAGCCGCCGCGACGCTCGGCGCCAGCCGGCCGCAGACGCTTCGGCTGGTCGTCCTGCCGGCCCTTGCGCCCGCGATCGTCACCGGCTTCGGCCTCGCCTTCGCGCGTTCGGTCGGGGAATACGGCAGCGTCATCTTCATCGCGGGCAACATGCCGATGGTCAGCGAAATCGCGCCGCTGCTCATCGTCATCCGGCTCGAGCAGTACGACTATGCCGGCGCCGCGGCGGTGGGACTGGCGATGCTGACGCTGTCCTTCGCGATCCTGCTGACGCTGAACCTGGTCCAGCGACGCCTGCGGCGGAGCCGATGAGCCCCTTCCGCCCCGCCAGCCAGGACCCGGCCTGGGCGCGCTGGCTGATCGGATCGGCGGCCGTCCTGGTCGGGGCGGCGATGCTCGGCCTCCCGCTCGCGGCCGTCTTCACCGAGGCGCTGCGCCGCGGTGTTGATCCCGCGCTGCGCGCCTTGCAGGACGAGGACACGCTGGCCGCCGTCCGCCTGACGCTGATCGTCGCCGCGATCTCCGTGCCGTTGAACACCGTCGGCGGCGTCGCCGCGGCCTGGTGCGTCGCCAAGCACGACTTCCCGGGCAAGCGCCTGCTGGTCACGCTGATCGAGCTGCCCTTCAGCGTCTCGCCCGTCATCTCAGGCCTGGTCTTCGTGCTGATCTTCGGCCTGCAGGGCTGGCTCGGGCCCTGGCTGAAGGCGCACGACATCCAGGTGATCTTCGCCCTGCCCGGCCTGGTGCTGGCGACCGTCTTCGTCACCTTCCCCTTCGTCGCCCGCACGCTGATCCCGCTGATGCTCGAGCAGGGCCGCGACGAGGAGGAAGCCGCTGCGACGCTCGGTGCTTCCGGCTTCCAGACATTCCGCCGCGTCACCCTCCCGAACGTGAAGTGGGCGCTGCTCGCGGGCGTGCTGCTCTGCAATGCGCGCGCGATGGGCGAATTCGGCGCCGTCTCCGTGGTGTCGGGCCATGTCCGGGGAGAGACCAACACCATGCCGCTGCAGGTCGAGATCCTCTATAACGAGTACCAGTTCGCCGGCGCCTTCGCGGTGGCTGGGCTGCTGGCCCTTCTCGGCCTGGTGACGCTGGCCGCCAAGGCCGTACTGGAACGCCTGACGGCCCGGCGCGCGGAGGCCGCGGCATGAGCGTGATCGTCCGTTCCGTCTCCCGCCATTTCGGCGACGCGCGGGCGCTCGACGGCGTCTCGCTGCAGGTCGAGCGCGGCGAGTTCGTGGCGCTGCTCGGCCCCTCGGGCTCCGGCAAGACGACGCTGCTGCGCGTGCTCGCCGGCCTCGAGGGCACCGATGCCGGCAGCGTCCAGATCGACGCGCGGGACATGACCAGCGTGCCGGCCCGCGACCGTGGCGTCGGCGTCGTGTTCCAGCACTACGCGCTGTTCCGCCACATGACGGTCTTCGAGAACGTTGCCTTCGGCCTGCGCGTGCGGCCGCCGGACCGTCGCCCGGCACGCGCCGACATCGCGAAGCGGGTGCGCGACCTGCTCGCGCTGGTGCAGATCCCCGAACTGGAATCGCGCTATCCCGACCAGATCTCCGGCGGACAGCGGCAGCGCGTCGCGCTCGCCCGCGCGCTTGCGATCGAGCCGCGGCTGCTGCTCCTCGATGAGCCCTTCGGTGCGCTCGACGCGCTCGTCCGCAAGGACGTGCGGCGCTGGGTGCGCCGCCTGCACGAGGAACTGGGCCTGACGACCATCCTGGTCACCCATGATCAGGATGAGGCGATGGAGATGGCCGACCGCGTCGCCGTCATGGAGAACGGCCGCATCGTGCAGTTCGCCCCGCCGGCCACGCTGCTCGCCGCTCCCGCCACGCCCTTCGTCGCCGGCTTCGTCGGCGAGGCCGCCCGGATCGCCTGCGCCGTCCGCCAGGGCGTCGTGCATTTCGATCCCCTGCCCCTGCCGCCGCTGCGGGTCATGCTGCCGGACGGCTCCGCCGAGGCCTTCGTCCGTCCGCACGACCTCGTCGCCAGTCCCGGCGACAGCGCGGTCCTGCGCGGCCTTCGTGCCGGCCACGGCGAGGCCCGCGCGATCGTGGAGGCCGGCGATGCGAACCTCGACGCGGTGGTGCATCCCCTCGGCCCCTGGGCCCGTCGCGGCGCGCCCTGCCGGCTGCACCTGCGCGGCGCGCAGGTCTTCGGCGCGGACGGCACCAGTGCCCGGGCCGTGCCGCTGGCCGAACGCGCTGCCGTCTATGGCTAGATCGCGAAGTCCAGCGGCTCGGTCTGCGGGCGTCGGAGGCCGGCCTGCGCGGCGCGGCGCAGCAGGTCGCCGACGGTCAACTGCGCCAGCTTTTCACGCAGCGCGCCGTCCAGCTCGCCCCAGAGCGGCGCGGTCACCACCTCCGCCAGGCGGCCGTTCGGGACCACGAAGGCGTCGTCGGACTCCACCACCGCCTCGACGATCTCCATCAGCGCAATGCCGCGCGGCGCGCGGGCCAGGCGGTAGCCGCCCTTCGGGCCCCGCATGCCCTCCAGGATCGCCGCGCGGCTCAGCGCCTGCAGCACGGGCTCGATCCCGCGCCGCTGCGCGCCGAGCCGTTCGGCGATCCCGGCAGCGCCGGTAGCCTCTGCCCCGCGGCCGGCATGGAACGCCACGTCCAGCACGATGTCGATTGCCATGAGGGCACGGTCGCGGCGAAGCAGCATGGCAGGTCCTTCTCCCGGTCGGGACGATGGGAGAACGCCCCGTTTCTCCGATCCAGAAGCGTGATATGGGATCGGCATGCCGGAAGGAAGCACCCCCAGGCGCCGCGGCGCCCGGAACGCCCCCTCGTCCCCGACCGCCGCGCGCGGCCGGCTCTTCGGCAGCGTGCTGGAAACCGTGGGTGCCACGCCGCTCGTGCTGCTGCCGCGGCTCGCGGCCTCGGCGGGGCTCGCCGCGCGCCTGGCGCTCAAGCTGGAGTTCTTCAACCCGCTGGGGTCGGTGAAGGACCGGATCGGGCTCGCGATGGTGGAGGCGGCGGAACGCGAGGGGCTGATCGCGCCGGATCGTTCCATCCTTGTGGAACCGACCTCGGGCAACACGGGAATCGCGCTGGCCTTCGTCGCGGCGGCGAAGGGCTACCGGCTGATCGTCGTGATGCCCGACGGCGCGAGCATCGAGCGGCGGCGCATGATGCGGATCATGGGCGCGGAGCTGGAGTTGACGCCCGCGAAGAAGGGAATGACGGGCGCCATCGAGCGGGCGGAGGAGATGCTGCGCACCACGCCCGGCGCCTGGATGCCGCGCCAGTTCGACAATCCGGCCAACCCCGCCATCCACGCCGCCACGACCGCGGAGGAGATCTGGGCCGACACGGAAGGCACGGTGGATGCCGTCGTCGGCGGGATCGGCACCGGCGGCACGCTGACCGGCGTCGCACGCGCGCTGAAGCCTCGCCGGCCGGGGCTGCGCGTCATCGGGGTCGAGCCCGCCGAAAGCGCGGTGCTGTCCGGCGACGAGCCGGGCCCGCATCGCATCCAGGGAATCGGCGCCGGCTTCAGGCCGGCGGTGCTGGAACTGGAACGGCTCGACGCGGTGATGCGCGTGTCCGAGGACGAGGCGATCGCTGCGGCGCGGCGTTGCGCGCGGGAGGAAGGGCTGCCGATCGGCATCTCCTCCGGCGCCGCGCTGCACGCCGCGATGGAGGTGGCTCGCCCGCCGGCGATGCAGGGCCGCCTCGTCGTTGCCATCGCGGCGTCCTTCGCCGAACGCTACTTGTCCACGGAATTGTTCGAGGGGCTTTAGGCGCGTGTCGCCGGACCTGCTCCGCCTGATCGAGCGCCGCGTGGCGGACGCCGTCGGCGGCGATCCAGCCCTTGCGCAAACCACGCTCGTCGAAGCCGCCCGCCTCGCCACGGAAGCCGAGGCAGCGCGTCCGCCGCTCGGCCCCGGCGACACGCCGGCGCTCCCCCGTGATCCCCGCTGAGCGCCTGCTGCAGGGAGGCGTGCGCGACGCCGCCGCGGCGATCGCACGCGGCGAGGTGACGGCGAGGGCGCTGGTCGCCGCCGCGCTCGGGCGCAGCGCGGCGCTGAACGGGACGCTGCGCGCCTTCGCCGAGATCTGGCCCGACGCCGAGGCGCGGCCCGGCGGCGGGCACCTCCTCGCCGGGCTGCCCGTCGCGCACAAGGACATCTTCGCGCGTCCGCACCGCCAGCCGCTTTGCGGCGCGGCGCGCCCCTTCGCCGGCCCGCCCCTGCCGCCCTCGCCCGCGCTGGCGGCCGTGCAGGCGACCGGCGCGGCGGAAACCGGCGTGCTGACCATGGCGGAATTCGCACTGGGAACCACCGGCACCAATGCCGTGCATGGCGATGCCGGCAATCCCTGGGCGATCGGACGCTGCAGCGGCGCGTCGTCCTCGGGCTCCGCCGTCGCCGTCGCGGCGGGGCTGGTCTTCGCCTCGCTTGGCACGGACTCCGGCGCGTCCTGCCGCCTGCCGGCGAGCTTCTGCGGCGTGGTCGGCGTGAAGCCGAGCCCCGGCGCCGTCCCGACCGACGGCGTCTTCCCGATGTCCTGGTCGCTGGACGCCGTCGGCATGCTCGCGCGCGGGCTGGACGACGCCGCGATCCTGCTCGCGGCCGCCCGCGGCGAGGCGACCCCGGATGCGCCGATCCAGAACCCGGCGCTGCGGATCGGAATCCCTGCAGGCTACTACACCGACCATCTCCACCGCGACGTCGCGGGCGCCTGGGACCAGGGCCGCCGCAGGCTGGAACACGCGGGGCACCGCGTGCTGGACGTTCCCGTCGTGGAGACGCCGGCGATCCGCTCCCTCATGCGCCTCGTCAT
The DNA here is from genome assembly GCF_050563545.1 of Falsiroseomonas sp. HW251. NCBI lineage: Bacteria > Pseudomonadati > Pseudomonadota > Alphaproteobacteria > Acetobacterales > Roseomonadaceae > Falsiroseomonas > Falsiroseomonas sp. HW251. Next base: position 156,833 of record NZ_JBNXUM010000016.1, on the reverse strand, counting down.
GCGCGCCGAGGCGGCGGCGCTGCACCGCCCGCTGATCGCCGCCGATCCCGGCAACTACCCGCTGTCGGTCCGTCGCTTCCTCGCTTCGGGCGAGGCGACGCTCGCGACCGACTACCTCGATGCGCTGCGCGCGCGCGGCGCGATGCTGCGCCAGGCGTTGGCGACCACCTTCGCGCGGGTCGACGTGCTGCTGACGCCGACCGTGCCGGTCCTGCCGCCGCTCTATGCCGAGATCGCGGACGCCGCGGACCCCGAGGCATGGCGCAGGGTGACGCTGCTCGCGCATGCCACGCAGCCCGCAAGCTTCCTTGGCTTGCCCGCCATCTCGGTCCCCGCGGCGCTGACGCCGGACGGGCTGCCCATCGGCCTGCAATTGATCGGCCGCCCCGGCGAGGACGCCGCGCTGTTCCGCGCCGCGCTGCCGATCGAAGCCGCGCTCCGCGCTGCAACGCCGCTTTCGCCGAGCCTCTCGCGCGCGACGTAGCGATCAGCCCAGCCCGCCGAAGCGGCCGGCCTGGTAGTCGCGGATCGCATCGAGAATTTCCTCGCGCGTGTTCATCACGAAGGGCCCGTGCGAGACCACGGGCTCGTCGCAGGGCTCGGCATGGCCGAAGAGAACGACGCTGTCCTGCATCGCAAAGAGCTCGACCTCCTCGGCATCGTCCGCCAGCGTGACCAGGGTGGAGGCGTCGGCGTTGCGGCCGCCAACCTCTACGGCGCCGCTGACGACATAGAGGAACACGTTGCGCCCGCGCGGCGCCGGCGCGGCGATGCCGCCCTCGGCCTTCATGCGCAGCACCGACATCATCACGCCGGTCAGGGTCGAGAGCGCGCCGCGCTGGCCGTCCCAGTCGCCAGCGATCAGCTCCACCGTGACGGCGCCGTCCTCGGTCGCGAATTTCGGGATGTCGGCGGCCTGCAGCCCGGCGTAAGCCGGCCGCGTCATCTTGAGCCGCGAGGGCAGGTTGACCCAGAGCTGGAGGATCTCCATCGGGCCGCCGTCGCGCTTGAAATCCTCCGGCGAGATCTCGGCATGCACGAGGCCGCTGCCCGCGGTCATCCATTGCACGCCGCCGGCGCGGATGATGCTTTCACCGCCGCCGCTGTCGAGATGCGCGAGTTCGCCATCGAGGATGAAGGTCACGGTTTCGAAGCCGCGATGGGGGTGCGGGCCGAAGGGCAGTCCCGTGTTGCCTGGCGGATAGACCTGCGGCCCGTGGTGGTTGACGAAGAGGAAGGGGTCCACCTGCTCGAGCCCCGGCCCCGGCAGCGGCCGGCGGGTCACGAGATCGCCGATGTCGTCGCGCAGTGCGCGGTGCAGGCCAGTGACGGTGCGGGTCGTCATGGCCAAGCGATGCGCTGCGGCGCGGCCCCGGTCAACGCCGGAGCGGTCAATCCGGCTGGATGTTGTTCTCGCGCACGACCTTGGCCCAGGTCTCGACCTGGGCGACGAAGAAGCGGCGGAACTCGTCGGGCGAGGAGACCACCAGTCTGGCCTGCTGCGTCTCGATCATCGTACGCCGGACGCGCTCCTCCGCCAGCGTGTCGCGCAGCGCGGCGTGCATGCGGCCGATCTGCTCCTCCGTGCTGCCCCTGGGGCCGAAGAGGCCCCACCAGGCCTCGGCCTCGAGCCCCGGGAAGCCGGCTTCGACCGCGGTCTCGGTGTCGGGCAGGCCGGCCAGGCGGGACGGGCCGAACTGCAGCAGCGGCCGCAGCGTGCCGCCGGCGATGTGCGGCAGCAGCAGCGCGGAACTGCCGATCATCATGTCCACCGTCCCGGCGACGGTGTCGTTCACCGCCAGGCCGCCGCTGCGATAGGGGATGTGCGTCATTCGCGCGCCCGCCCGCTCCCCCAGCATGATCATGGTGAGATGCCCGATCGTGCCGTTGCCGGTGGAGCCGTAGGAGACGGCGTCCGGACGCGCCTTCGCGGCCGCCACGACGTCGGCGATGGTCCGGAACGGCCTGTCCGCCTTGGTCGCGAGCGCATAGGGCGAGCCGCCGATCAGCATCACGGGATCGAGGTCCCGCATCAGGTCGAACGGCAGGTTCCGCAGCAGCGCGGCGAGCGTCGCGTGGCTGTCGAAGGTCAGCAGCCAGGTCGTCCCGTCCGGCCGCGCCTTTGCCACGACGTCGGCGCCGATCGATCCCGCGGCGCCGGAGCGGTTCTCCACGACCACAGGTGCCCCGAGCCGCTGCGTCAGCCCCGGCGAGAGCAGCCGCGCCACCGCATCGGTGGACCCGCCCGGCGCGAAGGGCACGATGATGCGGATGGAAGTGCCCTGCGCGGACGCCAGCGACGGCAGGGCGAGTGCCGCGGCGAGGCCGAGCGACGCCCGGCGGGTGACGCGATGCATGACGGTATCCTCCCGCCGCGCAGAATCGCGCCGCGGGAGGCCCGTTGCAAGACGGGATCAGAACTGCGCCATGCGCCGGCGCACCCGGTGCAGGAAGGCGCGGCCGCGTTGCTCCGTCACCTGGTTCATGTTGTAGAGGGCGTGATACTCCACCTGCGCCCGCCAGCCCGTCAGCGCCTTCAGGTAGCGCGTCACCGCCATGCGCGGAGGATCCGCGACCCAGATCGCGTTCCAGCGCGGCCTGCCATAGGTGCTGATTCCCGCGATCTTGCGGATATTCGTCAGGTTCGGCCTGGCGATGCCGTCCTGCAGCGTGAAGGACACGCCGGGGATGAAGACGCGGTCGAAGAAGCCCTTGAGGATCGCGGGCAGGCCGAAGCTCCAGGTCGGGAAGGACAGCACCAGCGCCTCGGCCGCCTCGACGCGCCTGATGTAGGACTCGCAAGGCGCGCGGTTGTCGCGCAGCGCGTGGTAGCCGCGCCGCTCGGCCGCGCTCAGCACGGGGTCGAAGTCCTCGGCGTAGAGATCGCAGAGGTCCACGTCGTGCCCGGCCTCGGCCAGGCCGGCACGCACTTCCTCGCGGATCGCGAAGTGGAAGCTTTCCGGCAATGGGTGGGCATAGAGATAGAGGACGCGCATCAGCCGGGACCGCGCCCCGTCAGCACCGTGATATCCTCCGGCGCCAGGTCCACCGGCGTGCCGTTTCGGATGAGCTCGGCGAAGCCCTCGTTCGGCGTCATCAGCGTCAGGCAGTACAGCTTCTCCGCGGTGTCATTGACCACGACATGCTCGACGCCGGGCTTGAGGACGAAGCAATCGCCGGGGCCGATCGGCATCTCCCTGCCGTTCGCATGGGCCTTGCCGGAACCCGCGAGGACGAAGAAGCATTCCTCGGCCTCGGCATGGGAGTTCGGCGGCGTGCGTCCGCCTGGCTCGAAGATCTCGACGACGAGGGTGAACGACACGCCGTCCTCGAGCGGGTCGAAGAGGCAGGCGAAGTAGTTCGTGTCGTTCGGCGCGATGCGGAAGCCCCGCAACTCCTTCGCGCGCTTGCCGATCACCGGCGCGGTCATCATGGGCCACGGCCTCCGAGGCGGTTGCGATCCCGGTCCGGGCATAGCACATGCGATGCCAGAAGGAGCCGGGCATGAACGTCCTGATGGTCTACGCGCATCCGCGCGCCGACAGCCTGTCCGCCGCTCTGCGCGACGCCGCCAAGGGGTCTCTTGAGGCTGCGGGGCACAGCGTGGAACTGCTCGATCTGCATGCCGAGGGATTCCGCGCCGCGCTGACCGCCGAGGAATCCACTATTTTCCGCGACCGCGGCGGAGACCTCGACGACGTCCGCGCGCACACCGAAGCGCTGCGCCGCGCCGATGCGCTGGTGCTGGTTCACCCGACCTGGTGGTTCGGCATGCCCGCCATCCTGAAGGGCTGGCTCGACCGCGTCTGGTCGCATGGCGTGGCATTCCGCGTCGCGCCGAGGGGAATCGAGGGGATGCTGACCAACATCAGGAAGATCGCGGTGGTGACGACCTATGGCTCGCCCTGGTGGGTGATCTGGTGGGTCGGGCGGATCGACCGGAAACTGGTGAAGCGCGGCATCGCCGTGCTCTGCGCCAAGGGCTGCAAGGTGGAGTGGCTGTCGCTGACGCGGCTGGATACGCGCCGGCGCGAGGAATGTGAGGCCTTCGTCGCGCGGGTGCGGGCGCATTTCGCGCGGTGGTGAAAGCCGTCTCCACCAGAGGAGGGAGAGGGTGGGGTGAGGGGGGCGGCGAGCATTGGAGACACGCCAGCTTTCCTGAGCGTCCCCCTCACCCAACCCTCTCCCCCATAAGCGGGGGAGAGAGCTCGAGTAGCGTCAGCCCGTCACGCCCACGATCTCGTCCAGTTCCCGCCAGTGCGGCGCGGTCGCCTCCAGCAGGCGGCCGTCGCGCAGCACGGCGCGATCGGATTGCGGACGCGACAGCAGCTCCGTCATGAAGCGCGCGGAATAGAGCACCAGGTCGGCCGGCTGCCCCGCCGCGATCAGGCCGCGGCCGGCGATTCCCATGGCCTCCGCGGGGTTCGCCGTCGCGGCGCGGTACCAGTCGCCGAAGGGGTGGTCGAAATGCAGGATGCGCGTCGCCTCCCGGAAGACCTCGGTCATGTCGAGGTCGCCATAGGCGTAGAAGGGATCGCGCGTGTTGTCCGACGCGACGGAGACGCGGATCCCGGCCGCCCGCATCTCGTGCACCAGCGTTACGCCGCGCCAGCGCGGGGTACGGCCCGCGACGCGGTCCTGCAGGTACATGTTGCACATCGGCAGCACGACGATGCTGATGCCGGCCTCGGCGACGCGGGCGATGGTGTCGCGTGCGAAGTCCTCGGGCTGGACCGAGAGGCTGCAGCAATGGCCGCACTGGATACGGCCCTTGAACTTCCGGCGCAGCGCGGTGAGTGCGATCTCGCGGAGCGCGCGCGCGCCGCTCTCGCCGGATTCGTCGACGTGCAGGTCGATATCCAACCCGCGCGATTCCGCCAGGGCGAAGAAGGTGTCGAGCTCCTCCTGGAAGCCGACGGGCAGGTCGGCATGCAGCTCGCCCACATGACGCGTGACCATGCCCAGCACGCCGCCGGCCTCCGCCACCATGTTGGCGATCGGCGCACCGTCCGGGCCGGCGAAGCGATCAAGCGGGGCGATGGAGCTCATCTGGATCGCGACCTTGCCGGCCCAGCGGTCGCGCAGCCGCACCATTGCCCGCCAGGACCCGCGCGCCATCGGCAGGTAAGTGTCGACATGGGTGCGGATTGCGACGGTGCCGTGGGCATGGGCGCAGCGGATCGCGAAGTCGGCGCGCGCTTCCACATCCTTTTCCGACCAGGCGGCGGAGCGGTCGGCCATCACCGCCTCGATCGCGCCGCCGAAATCGCCGCGCGGGTTGCGCGCGCGCGGCCAGATATGGCCTTTGTCGAGATGGGTGTGCGCGTCCAGCGGCGCCGGCCAGACCTGGCCACCCTGCATGTCCACGCCGTCCCTCGCGGAACCTACAGGCGCGACGCCCGCGATCTTGCCGTCCTCGATCCGGATGTCTAGCCGCACCAGCCCGTCGGCGTCCCGCTCCGCCTCGAAGCCCGGGATCAGCACGCCGGGCGTGCGCGCATTGCGCAGCCAGAAGCGGCCGCCCGCCGCCTTCAACGCATCCCTCATCGCAAGCCTATTTCCGTTCCTTCATGGCACTCTCGTGCCAGTGGCGCAGCGCGAGGTGGCTGATCAGCGTCATCGCCAGGAAGATCGCGATGCCGGTCATGGAGATCAGCACCAGCGCCGCGAACATCTTCGGGATCTGCAGCTGGTAGCCCGCCTCCAGGATGCGGTAGGCCAGGCCCGAGGCCCGGCCGCCCGTCCCAGCCACGAACTCCGCTACGATCGCGCCGATCAGCGCGAGGCCGCCGGAAATGCGCAACCCGCCAAGGAAATAGGGCATCGCCGTCGGCAGCCGGAGGCGCATCAGGACCTGCCAGCGGCTCGCGCGGTATAGCCGGAACAGGTCCTGGAGGTTGTGGTCGGCGCTGTTCAACCCGAGCGTGGTGTTCGACAGGATCGGGAAGAAGGCGACGATCCAGGCGCAGATCAGCAGCGCGAAGCGGACATCGTCCACCCAGATGATGATCAGCGGCGCGATCGCGACGATCGGCGTGACCTGCAGGATGACGGCATAGGGGAACAGCGACAGCTCGATCACGCGGGACTGCGCAAACAGCACCGCCAGCGCCAGGCCCAGCACCGCGGCCACGACCAGTGCGGAGAAGGTGATCTGCAGCGTGATCCAGAGCGAGACCTGCATCGTGTCCCAGCTGTTCACCAGGGCCTGCGCGATCTCGATCGGGCCCGGCAGGATGTAGCTCGGGATGCCCCTGGCCGTTACCACCCACTGCCAGGCACCCAGCGAGACGAGACCGACGACCAGCGGTGCGATGATCCGCAGCCAGCCCTCGGCGGTCAGGCCGAGGAAGGTCCTGTCGCGCGACGCGGCCGGCGCGTCGGCCAGTTCGGTCGCGGAGACCGAGACATGCGCGTGCGCCTCGGCGGCCTTGTCCATCGCGTTCATTCGCCCATCGCCTTGTGCAGGGACCCCGATACCTCGCGGCAATGCGCGGCGTAGTCGGCGGAGGTGCGGAAGACCTCTCCACGGGGATAGGGCGCGTCCACCGTGATGTCCTGCACGACGCGGCCGGGCCGCGCCGCCATCACCACGATCCGGCGCGAGAGGTAGACGCTCTCGAACACGGAATGCGTCACGAAAACCGCGGTGAAGCGTTCCTCCTGCCACAGCGTCAGCAGGTCGTTGTTCAGGCGATGCCGTGTGATCTCGTCGAGCGCCGCGAAGGGCTCGTCCATCAGCAGCAGGCGCGGCTTGGTGACCAGCGCGCGCGCGATGGACACGCGCATCTTCATGCCCCCCGACAGCGCGCGGGGATAGGACTTCTCGAAGCCCTTGAGGCCCACGGATTCCAGCGCCGCCGCCGCGCGGTCGGCCGCCTCTCCGCGGTTCATCCCCTCCAGGCGCAGCGGCAGCATCACGTTCTTCAGCGCATTCGACCAGGGCATCAGCGTCGGCTCCTGGAAGACGAAGCCGATGTCGCCCGGCCCGCTGCGCCCGGCGCTCATCTCGACGCGGCCGCGGGTTGGCTCGATCAGCCCCGCCATCATACGCAGCACCGTGGACTTGCCGCAGCCGGACGGCCCGAGCAGGGACACGAAGTCGCTGCGCTCGATCGCGAGGTTCACGTCCTGCACGGCGAGCGTGCCGTTCGCGAAGCGCTTCTCGACCCCCGTCAGCGAGACGACCGGCGACACCGCGGCGAGCGTCGCCGTCATAACGCCGTCCATGGTTGCCGCCGCCGGCGCCAAGGGCTCAGGACAGCCCGACGCGCTTGTTCACGAAGTCCAGCGTATAGGCCTTCCGGAAGTCGAGGCCGGGGGGATAGACGCCGGAATCGCGCATGCCTTCGTAGAAGGACTGCCAGCGCTCATGCGTCATCGCGCCGACGCCGAGGCGCTGCGCGTCGCCCGACATGACGATGCCCTGCTCGTTCATCACGCGGATCGCGTAGGCGATCTTGGCGTCGGTCATCTCGGGGTTGTCGCGCTTGATCAGGGCGTTCGCGGCCTCGATGTTCTGGCCGGTCATGTACTGCGTCCAGCCTTCCATCGTGGCATTGACGAAGCGCTGCACCACGTCGCGCTTCTCGTTCACCATCCGCTGGGAGATGTCGATCGTGGTCTGGTAGGCATCGAAACCGCCGTCGGCGAGCAGGAAGACCTTCGGCCGCGCACCCTGCTCCATTGCCACGAGCGGCTCGGATGAGAGAAAGCCCTGCTGGATCGCCATGCGGTCCGCCATGAAGGGACCCACGTTGAAGGTGTAGGGGCGGATCTGCTCGTCTGTGAAGCCGAAGCGCCGGCGCAGAAAGGGCCAGTAGGAGGTGCGCCCGCCCGCGCCGATCATGATCGGGCGGCCGCGCATATCCTCGAAGGAGTTGATGCCGTTGCCCTCATGCGTCATCAGGATCTGCGGATCCTTCTGCATGATCGACGTGATGCAGAGGAAGGGCAGGTTCTCCCGCACGAAGTTCAGCGCCTGGAAGGAGTTGGACATCGTCATGTCCACCCGTCCGGCCATCAGCAGCTGCGTGATGTTCTGCTGCGGGCCGCCCATGCGGATCTCGGCCTCGATGCCGTAGCGGCGATAAATCCCGGCGGCGACCGCCTGGTAGTAGCCGCCATGCTCGGCCTGGGCGCGCCAGTTCGTGTGGAAGGACACGCGGTCGAGGTTCTGCGCGACGGGGACCCGGGCACCGGGCACGGCCGCGAGCACGAAGCCGGCCCCGCCGGCGAGAAACGCACGCCGCTGGATCCCGTAGCGCGTGCGGTTGGGGGCGCTGTGGTCGGCCATGGGGTCTGTTGCCTCCATCCCATCGTCAGTTGCGCCGCCCGGCGCGGCGCGCGCGCGGTTTCTGCAAGGCGTGTGCCAGTCCCCTGCCGGCCGGACCCGCGCCGGGCCATGGGCACCGGACATAGCCTGTCCCCCCATCGCTGCGAAAGCGGGCAGTCGCGAAAACTTTGGGCATGAGGCAGGATCTCGCCCCGCGGAGGCCGGGGTTCCCGGCCATCCCGCTCTGGCATCCCGCTTGCGTGAGGGGACGTGGTGACCCGGGATCCGCATCTTCGAATCGACGCGCTGGTCAAGCGCTATGGCGGCCAGGCTGCCGTGGACGGCGTCTCTCTCGACGTCGCGCGCGGCGAATGCATCGCACTGCTCGGCCCGTCGGGCTGCGGCAAGACGACCACGCTGAGGCTCGTGGCGGGCTTCATCACGCCCGATGAGGGCCGCATCCTGGTCGGCGGCCGCGCGGTGGAGCGCGACCCGCCGCACCGCCGCCAGATCGGCATGGTGTTCCAGAACTACGCGCTGTTTCCGCACCTGACGGCCGCCGGCAACGTCGCCTTCGGGCTCGAGATGCGCAACGTCTCCCGCGCCGAGCGGGAGCAGCGCGTCGCCGACGCGCTGGCCATGGTCGGGCTTGCCGCGCTGACCGATCGCTACCCCGCGCGCATGTCGGGTGGGCAGCAGCAGCGCGTTGCGCTGGCGCGCGCCCTGGTCATCCGGCCGGAACTGCTGCTGCTGGACGAGCCGCTGTCCAACCTCGATGCCGGACTCCGCGTCGAGATGCGCGAGGAGATCGCGCGCCTGCGCACGGCCGCCGGCATCACCACGCTGTTCGTGACCCATGACCAGGAGGAAGCGCTGGCGCTGGCCGACCGCGTAGCGGTGATGGACCGCGGCCGGATCGTGGAATGCGCGACGCCGGCGGAGCTGACGGAACGGCCGCGCCACCTCTTCACCGCCCGCTTCCTCGGCGCGCGCAGCGTGCTGGAGGGCCGCGCCGAATCCGGCGCCTTCCATGCCGCGGGGCTGCCTCCGATCCCGCTGGCGGGCGAGGCTCGCCCGACGCACCTGGTCCTGCGCGCCGCGCGGCTGGTCCTGCTCCCCGCCGGGACCGCGACCGACATGCCGCTCGCGGTCCCCGCCCTTGTCGAGGCCGCGACGCGGCTGGACGATGCCTGCCACTACGAGGTCGCGCTCGGCCCGCACCGGCTGCGCGTCCGCCGCCCGACCGCCGAACCCGCCTTCGCCCCCGGCGCCGAGGTCACCCTCGCCGCGCCGCCGGATGCGATAAGCTGGATCGAGGAATTCGAGACCGCTCCAGGAGAAGCCGCATGACCACCACCCGCCGCACCCTGCTTGGCGCCGCGCTGGCCGCGCCGGCGATCTGGGGCAAGGATGCCGTCGCGCAGATCAGGCGCGGCGACGAGCTCACCGTCGGCGTCTGGGGCGGCGCGCAGGAGCGCATCGTGCGCGAGTTCTGCGGCGACCCGCTGGAGCGCCAGCACGGCGTGAAGGTCAACTACGTCCTGGGCGGCACGCCGGAACGCCGCGCCCGCGCCTATGCCGAGCGCGGCCGGCCTTCCTTCGACGTGCTCTACCTCAACATCAGCGAAAGCCGCCAGGCTGTGCGCGACGGTGTGACGCAGGCGCCGAGCGCGAATGTGCCGAACTTCGCCAACCTCTATGCGCTGGCGCGGCAGGGCGGCTACGGCGTTGCCTTCAACCCCGTCACGATCGTCTACGACCGGCGCGCCGTGGCGGCGCCCATGACGTCCTGGCGGGACTTCTGGCGCGACGATCTTCGCGGCAAGGTGATCTGGCCGACCTATCCCGGCGCGCAGGGGACCGCGGCGCTGCTGATGGCAGCCAAGATCTTCGGCGGCAGCGAGACCAACATCGATCCGGGCTTCGCCAACATCGCGCGCCTCAAGCCCTTCGCCGCCATCCAGGGCAGCCAGGACCAGCTCTATGGCATGTTCGACAGCGGCGTCGGCGCCGCCAGCATCGAATTCGGCAGCTTCACGCGCATGTACGCCGAAAGCCGCAACCCCAACATCGTCATCGCCGATCCCGCCGAAGGCCAGGTCGTCGCGATGAACGTCGCCTGCATCACGGCTGGCACGCGCAACCAGGCGCTGGCCGAGGCCTGGGTGAACCTGCACCTGTCGCCGGAATGCATGAAGGCCTATGCCGAGCGCATCTACTACAGCCCGACGGTCAACAACGTGACCCTGCCGCCCGACCTCGCGGCCAAGCTGGTGATGGGCGAGGAGCAGGTGCGCAAGCTCGTGGATTTCGACTGGGCCGTGGTTGCGCAGAACGAGCCGCGCTGGTCGTCCCGCTTCACGCGCGAGATCGCGGGATAAAGCTCTCCGACTGATCTCATCCCCTCCCCCCAAGCGGGGGAGGGTCAGGGAGGGGGTGCTTCGTTCAGCGCGCCCTCATCTTCCGCACCCCACCCCGTCCCTCCCCCGCCAGCGGATGAGGGAAAAGCGCGCAATGATCCAACGCTCCGGTCTCCTCGCCCTCCCCTACGGCCTCTGGCTGCTCGCCGCCTTCGCTGCGCCGCTCGGCGCGGTGGCACTGCTGTCGGTCCAGCAGACAGGGGGCATGTTCGACCCGATCTCGCTCGTGCCCTCGGCCGAGCAGTACACCGAGCTCGCCACGGACTATTTCTACCGCCGCATCTTCTTCAACACGCTGTTGCTCGGCGTCTGCGTCGCGACGGTCTGCGCGGTGCTGGGCTACCCGCTTGCGCTCTGGCTCACGCGCCTGCCGCCGCGCTGGAAGCCGCTGGGCTTCGCGATCGTACTGGTGCCACTGCTGACCAATGTAGTCGTGCGCTCGCTCGGCATCATCCTGCTGCTGGCGCCACGCGGCATTGTCGCGTCCCTGGCGGTGGAACTCGGCTTGCCGCGGCCGGACCTGCTGTTCGGCTGGTTCGCCGTGGGGCTCGCCCTGACCCAGGTCTTCCTGCCCTTCATGGTGCTGGCGCTCTATGACGTGCTGGAAGGGCAGGAGAAGCGGCTCGAGGAAGCCGCGACCAGCCTTGGCGCCGGCGCGGCGACACGCTTCTGGCGCGTGACGCTGCCGCTGTCGCTGCCCGGCCTGCGCGCGGGCCTGGTGATCACCTTCCTGCTGGCCTCGGAATCCTACGTGTCGGCGGCCCTCGTTGGCGGGCGAAAGGTACTGGTCAGCGGCATGATCGTGCTGAAGGAAGGCATCGAGGTCATGAACTACCCCATCGCCTCGGCGCTCGCGATGCTGATGCTGGGCGCGGGTGTGCTCGCGACCTTCCTGATCGGCCGCGTCATCGCCGCCCTGACGCCCTGGATCGCGGGACGTGCGCCGCTGGTCACTTTCAGCCTGCCCCCTGCCCCACGCCGCGTCCTGGTCGCAGTGGCGGAGGCGCTGGCGCCGGTCGTGTCGCGCTTGCTGCTCGGGATCGCGATCGCGCTGCTGATCTTCCCCCTGCTGCTCGTCATCGGCGCCAGCGTGAACGACAGCCCGCAGGCGACCGTGGCGCAATTCGTGGGCTTCACGTTGAAATGGTACGCGATGGTCTTCGAGAATCCCCGCTACCTCGAAGATGCCTGGACCAGCCTGCAGCTCGCGCTCTGCGCGGTCGCGATCGCCCTGTCGATCACGCTGCCCGCCGCCTTCGCCCTGGTGCGCGGCACCTTCCGGGGCCGCGAGGCGCTGGGCGCGCTGTATGTGCTTCCGCTCGCCCTGCCGGGGATCGCGATCGGTCTCGGCATGCTGCGGCTGCTGCAATGGTTCAACCTGGTGCCGCCCTTCCTCGGCATTCTCGCGGTGCATGTCGTGCTGATCGCGCCCTTCATGCTGATGCTGCTGAGGGCCTCCGTCGCGCAGCTCGACCGGTCGCTGGAGGAAGCGGCCGGTGGTCTTGGCGCGCCGCCCGCGCGTGTCTTCCGTCGCGTGATCCTGCCCCAGCTCGGCCCCGGCATCGGCGTGGCGTGCGTCATTGGCTTCCTGAATTCCTTCGGCGAGGTCACCGTCACGGCCTTCCTGACGACGGCGCGGATGCAGACCCTGCCGGTGCGGATCTATGCCGAGGCGAGCTTCAGCCTGGAGAACACGGTCAACGCGATCAGCACCATCTTCATCGCGATGACCATCGCGCTGCTGCTGCTGATCAACCGCCTGATGCCGCTGGACCGCGTCTGGCGGCGGTAGCGCGGACTACTCCACGATCCCCGGCCGTGCGCTGGCGTGGTGCTCCCGCAGCACGGCGCCCGACGCCGCGTCCACTTCCCGCATCAGAACGCCATAGCCCCAGAGATCGGCCAGGTGCTGCAGCACGGCGCGTGCCTCGTCAGGCTCGAGCAGCTGCCGGTCCAGCACGCGGTGGTGCAGCACCAGGCGCCGGTCGCCCATGAGGTCCACGTCCTCGACCTGGATGTCGGGGTCGATGTGGCCGACATCGTATTGCCGCGCCAGCGCGCGACGGACGCGGCGGTAGCCGCGCTCGTCATGGATGGCGCCGACCTGCAGCTCCTCCTCCTGCTCGTCGTCGACGAGGTGGAACAGGCGCAGCTTCCGCATCAGCCGCGGCGAGAGGTATTGCGCGATGAAGCTGTCGTCGCGGTGGTTGGCCCAGGCCTCACGCAGCACGGCCTCGGCGTCGCCGGCGCCGGCGATGTCGGGGAACCATTCGCGGTCCTCGGCATCGGGCGCGGTCGCGATGCGGGCGATGTCCTCCATCATCGCGAAACCCAGCGCATAGGGGTTGATGCCGGAATAGCGCCGGTCGTCGTATTCAGGCTGGAACACCACGTTGGTGTGGCTGTGCAGGAACTCCAGGTACTGCCCGTCCGACAGCCGCCCCTGGTCGTGCAGGCGCGTCATGATGCGGTGGTGCACCCAGGTCGCGCAGCCCTCGTTCATGACCTTGGTCTGGCGCTGCGGGTAGAAGTACTGCTCGGTGTGGCGGACGATGCGGAGGATCTCCCGCTGCCAGGACCGCAGCTTCGGCGCCGATTTCTCAAGGAAATAAAGGATGTTCTCCTGCGGGAGCTGCAACAGCGCGCGGCGGCGCGCCTCCTCGGCCTTCGCGGCCGGCGCGTTCTTCGGGCCGGGAATGGTACGCCAGAGGTCGTCGTAGATACGTTCCTCGTGCTGGCGCCGCTCGCGCTCCCGCCGCTCCTCGCTCGCGAGGTCGGGCATGCGCCGCCGCGGGACGCGAAAGACCGCCTGCTGCGACAGCGCGTGCGCGGCATCGAGCACGCGCTCCACGGCGGCCTCCCCGTAGCGGTCCTCGCACTGCATGACGTAGCTGCGCGCGAATTCCAGGTAGTCCAGGATCCCGTGCGCGTCGGTCCATTCCAGGAACAGGTGGTTGTTCCTGAAGAAGTGGTTGTGACCGTAGGCGGCATGCGCGATCACCAGCGCCTGCATCGTCGCGGTGTTCTCCTCCATGACGTAGCAGAGGCAGGGGGAGGAGTTGATGACGATCTCATAGGCCAGGCCCTGGTAGCCCTTGCGGTACAGCGACTCGTGCCGCGCGAAGCGCTTGCCGAAGGACCAGTGGCGATACAGCACGGGCATGCCGTTGGCGGCATAGGCGTCGAGCATCTGCTCCGCGCTGATAACCTCGATGCGGGTGGGATAGGTGGACAGGCCGAGCTCGCCGGTCGCGATCTCGCCGCAGGCATCATGGATGCGCCGCAGCGTGTCGAAGTCCCAGTCGGCGCCTTCGAACAGCAGGCCAGGCGCTGGGCGGCGGAGGACGTTCACGACGTTCCAGCTTCCACCGCGCCCTTGCGGAACAGGTCGCGGAAGACTGGGTAGATGTCCTTGCGGTGCCTGACCTTGCGCATCGCCAGCCGCGGCTCCGCCGCGCGCAGCTTGCCGTAGGTGCGCCAGAGCTCGGTTTCGCGCGGCATGAAGCCGATCGGTCCGCCCTCGTCCTCCCGCCCCACTTCGAGATAGGCGAAGTACTGGCAGTTCGGCAGCACGCGATCGAGCACGAGATGCGCGGTGCGGTCGTTGTCCGCGGTCGTGTTGTCGCCGTCCGAGGCCTGGGCGACGTAGATGTTCCAGTCCGCTGGCGAATAGCGGGCCTCCATCACCTTCAGCATCTCCTCGAAGGCGGTGGAGACGACGGTGCCACCGGTCTCGGGGGAACGGAAGAAGGTCTCCTCGTCCACCTCCTTCGCCTCATGCGTGTGGCGGATGAATACGACCTCCACATGCTTGTACCGGCGCTTAAGGAAGAGGTGCAGCAGCAGATAGAAGCGCTTCGCCAGGTCCTTCATGCCTTCCGTCATGGAGCCCGAGACGTCCATCAGGCAGAACATCACGGCACGCGCGATAGGCTTGGGCGAGGGTTCGAACTGGCGGTAGCGGACGTCGATGGGGTCGATGTAGGGGATGCGGACGGTCTTCGCGCGCATGCGGTCGATCCGCGTGCGAAGCTCCTGCTCCTCGTCCGGGTCGGCGTGGCGGAGCTGCTCCTCCAGATCCTCCATGTCCTCGGGCTTCGGCCGTCGCAGCGCCAGGCGCCGCGACAGCGCGTTGCGCATGGTGCGCCCGAGCGCCAGGTTTGCCGGCGAGCCCTGCGTCGCATAACCCGCACGCTTCACGCCGGAGCTGTCGCCCTCCACCACGCGCTTCTTCGCGAGTTCAGGCAGCTCGAGATCTTCCAGGAAGAGATCCAGGAATTCCTCCTGGCTCAGCGCGAAGCGGAAGGCGTCCTCGCCCTCGCCGTCCGGGCTGCCCTCGCTGCCGCCGCCACCGCCGCCGCCGCGCGGACGGGGAATGGTGTCGCCTTCCAGGTACTCCTTGTTGCCGGGCAGCACATGCTCACGGAAGCCGCCCTGGGCGCGGCGGAAATGGGGTTCCTTCACCCCGGACGCCGGGATCGAAACCTCCCCGCCGCGCTCGATATCCTTCATGCTGCGCTCGCCCGCGGCGTTGCGGACGGCGTCCCGCACCATGTCCTTCGCGCGTCGGAGGAAGCGTTGCCGGTTCGCCAGGGACTTGCCGCCGGGGTTGAGCCGACGATCGACGATCTGCATCAGGCTCCTGCTTTCATCCGGCCGCCGCCCCTCAGCCCGACTGCTTCACGCGCATGTACCACTCCACAAGGCGTCGCACCTGCCGCTCGGTGTAGCCGCGGCTCGTCATGCGCCGCACGAACTCGTCGTGCTTGCGCTCGCTGTCCTGATCCTTCTTGGAGCCGAAGGAGATCACGGGCAGCAGGTCCTCGACCTGGCTGAACATCCGCTTTTCGATCACGTCGCGGATCTTCTCGTAGCTGGTCCAGGCGGGGTTGCGCCCCGAATTGGCCGCCCGCGCCCGGAGCGAGAACTTCACGACCTCGTTGCGGAAGTCCTTGGGGTTGGCGATCCCCGCGGGCTTCTCGATCTTGGTCAGCTCCTGGTTCAGCGCCTCGCGGTTCAGCAGCTGGCCGGTGTCGGGGTCCTTGAAGTCCAGGTCCTCGATCCAGGCATCGGCATAGGCGACGTAGCGGTCGAAGAGATTCTGGCCGTAGTCGCTGTAGCTTTCGAGGTACGCCTTCTGGATCTCGTTGCCGATGAACTCGGCATAGCGCGGCGCTAGCTCCCCCTTGATGAATTCGAGGTAGCGCTTCTCCGTGTCGTCACCGAACTGCTCCCGCCGGATCGCCTGTTCCAGGACGTACATCAGGTGGACCGGATCGGCCGCGACCTCCGACGTGTCGTGGTTGTAGGTCGCCGCCAACACCTTGAAGGCGAAGCGCGTCGAGATGCCGTCCATGCCCTCGTCGTTGCCCGCGTTGTCGCGGTATTCCTGCAAGGACCGCGCGCGGGGGTCGGTCTCCTTCAGGCTCTCGCCGTCGTAGACGCGCAGCTTGGAGAAGAGGTTGCTGTTCTCGTGCTTCTTCAGCCGCGACAGCACGGAGAAGCGCGCCATCATCTCGAGCGTGCCCGGCGCCATGGGCGCCGCGGCGAGCTCCGACCCGCGCACCAGCTTCTCGTAGATCTTCTGTTCCTCGGTCACGCGCAGGCAGTACGGCACCTTGATGACGTAGATCCGGTCGATGAAGGCCTCGTTGTTCCGGTTGTTCCGGAAGGTCTGCCACTCCGCCTCGTTGGAATGCGCCATGATGATCCCCTGGAAGGGGATGGCGCCGATGTTCTCCGTGCCGATGTAGCTGCCTTCCTGCGTCGCGGTCAGCAGGGGGTGCAGCATCTTGATCGGCGCCTTGAACATCTCGACGAACTCGAGCATGCCCTGGTTCGCGCGGTTGAGCCCGCCGGAGAAGCTGTAGGCGTCCGGGTCGTTCTGCGCGTGCATCTCGAGCTTGCGGATGTCTACCTTGCCGACGAGGGAGGAGATGTCCTGGTTGTTCTCGTCGCCGGGCTCGGTTTTCGCGATCGCGATCTGGCGAAGCCGCGACGGGTTCAGCCGGATCACGCTGAAGCGCGAGATGTCGCCGCGATACTCGTCTAGCCGCTTCAGCGCCCAGGGGCTCATGAAGCCGCCGAGCCGCCGGCGCGGGATGCCGTAGCGATCCTCCATCACCGCCCCGTGCTTCTCGGGGTCGAACAGGCCGAGCGGGCTTTCGAAGACCGGGCTGATCGCGTCGCCCGCCTTCAGCACATAGATCGGCATCACCTCCATCAGCGCCTTCAGCCGCTCCGCCATGGACGACTTGCCGCCGCCGACGGGGCCGAGCAGGTAGAGGATCTGCTTGCGCTCCTCGAGCCCCTGCGCGGCGTGGCGGAAGAAGCCGACGATCCGCTCGATCGTCTCCTCCATGCCGTAGAACTCGGCGAAGGCGGGATAGCGCCGGATCGTGCGGTTGAGGAAGATGCGCCCGAGCCGCGAATCCTTGGCCGTGTCCACGAGCTCGGGCTCGCCGATCGCGGCGAGGATCCGCTCGGGCGCCGAGGCGAACATCGTGGCGTCGCGCCGACAGGCCTCCAGATACTCTTGAAGAGACATCTCGGCGTCGCGGCGCCGGTCGTAGTCGCGTGCGTAGCCGGAAAAGACGTCGTCAAGCATCGTCATCGGCCGCTCCTAAGAGCCAGGCGAGCGGCGACGGAACGTGTCGCATGACCAGCGGGATTTCCGCGCCCGGTCACGCCTCCGTGTCCCCCTGCCCGGCCGTCCTCTTGACCAGATGGTAGCACTCTGTGCCAACGCCATGCCACGAAATGCGGCGTCATGCTTTGGCACGTCATGTTTCGGTGCGTTGCGTTACGCCGCCACGACGTCACGCACAGACTTTCGCCAGTCATTGACGAAGACTGCTGCTTTCCTGTGCCGGGAGCGCGTCATCATCGCGGCCGAATCCGGGCGCTTCGTTGCTTTCCGCGACGACGACAAAGTCAGCGATGCTGCCGGAATCTCACAGCGACTCGACGGCCGCCTGGCCTTCGCGAAGCGCCGAGAGCATCAGCCGCGGCGCCAGCGCATCGCCGACGACGCGCAACTCGATCCCCGCCGCGCGCAGCGGCGCGACCATCGAGTCGCGCGGCACGCGCGCCGAGGCATGGGCGAGGAGATCGACGCCCTGGACCGTCTCGATCGTGCCGGTCAGCGCGTGGCGCAGGGTTGCGCGGCGATTCGCGAAGCCCGTCACCTCGCGGCATGGCATGATCTCGACCCTCAACGCTGCGAGGCGGCGCTGGATGCCCTGCGCGACCAGCAGCGGCGTGTCGCGTGCGATCGCGTCGCGCGGGGTCGCCAGCAGCACCCTTTCGTAACGCGCCGCCAGCAACTCCGCGAGGTCGTAGGTCGCCGGCGTGGCGTCGAGGTCCAGGAGCAGCGCAAGCCCCGCGCCGGGCGCCGGCCCCGCCAGCAGCATGGCCGCGGCGCTGCGGGCGTCCAGCGCCGCGCCGGTCGGATCGTCCAGGCCCTCCGGCGGCGGCATGGCGGCGCCGGTCGCGACCACGACCGCGTCGGCCGCCATGGCGATCACCCCCTCGGCCGTGGCGTCCAGGCCGAGATGCATCGCGACACCCGCTTCATCCGCCCGCATGGTGAGCTGCGCGACCGCGCGCGCGATGTCGCCGCAGCCCGGCAGCCTCGCATGCAGCGCCGCGCCGCCACCCAGGCTCCGGCCCAACAGCGTCACGCGATGCCCGCGCTCCGCGGCCCCGACCGCGGCCTGCAGCCCCGCCACGCCCGCGCCGATGACGACGATGTGCTTCGGCGTCGCGCCGCGTGTCGCCGGGATCCCGTCGCGTGGCGTGCCGACATGCGGGTTCACGCTGCACCCCGTCGGCGACCCCTTGTGGATCTCTCCCCAGCAGGCCGAGCAGCCGATGCAGGGCACGATCCTCGCTGCCTTCCCGGCTTTCGCCTTGACCGGCCAGTTCGGATCCGCCAGCAGCGGCCGGGCCAGCATCACCAGGTCGGCATCGCCGGCGGCCAGCGCCTCTTCCGCCAGCTCCGGCGCCTGGATGCGGCCGATCGCGGCGATGGGCACGCCGCCCGCGGCGTCGCGCATCGCGCGCCAGAGGTGGCGATAGGGCATGGTGGGCTCGTGCATGTCCGGCGCGTGGCGATGCAGCGCCCATCCATTGGCGTGGCTGCCCTGGCTGAAGCAGAGCCAGTCCGGCGCCGCGTCGGCGACGATGGCGCGGGTCAGGCGCGCCGCCTCCTCCGGCCCGATCGAGCCCGGCACGTAGTCGTCGGCCGGCAGCTTCAGCCCGATGATGAAGCCGGCGCCGCAGCGCCCACGGATCGCGTGCAGGATGTTGCGGAGGAAGCGGCTCCGACCCGCGACGTCGCCGCCCCACTGGTCGTCGCGGCGGTTCGTCACGGGCGAGAGGAACTGCAGCGGCAGGAAGCCATGCGCGGCTGAGACCTCGACACCCGCGAAGCCCGCGCGCTGCAGCCGGCGCGCGCTGTCGGCATAGTCCTCGATCAGGCCCCCGATCTCGGCATGGCTGAGCACGCGCGGGACGGTCCAGGACATCCCGTCCGGCACGGCCGAGGCCCCGACGGAATCGAGCCCGCGCGGCCCGTGATGCGCCGATCCGCCGTGCCAGAGCTGCCCGATGGGGAGCGAGCCGTGGCGGGAGACGGCCTCGGCCAGGCGCAAGAGGCCCGGCAGCGCATCCTCCTCGAAGGCGGCGACGCGGACGGGCGTGGCGGCGGAGGGCGCGGCCGACATCGCCTCCGTGATCACCAGCGCCGCGCCGCCCCGGGCGCGGGCCTCGAGATGCGCGATCAGCCGGTCGCTCACGCGGCCCGGCGCGTTGAAGCGGGTGGACAGCGCGGCGAAGCCGATGCGGTTCGGCAGGATGCGCCCGGCAAGGGTGATGGGCGAGAAGACGGTCGGGAAGCTCATCGCGCGAAGCGTGGTCGCGCCGCGCGGCGCCGGCAAGCCGGTCAGCGCTGATCCGGCCAGCAGCGGGAGACGGTCTCCGGGCCGACCTCGCGCGCCGCGGGCTCGGCCAGGATCGGGACGAGGCGCGCATCGGGCCAGGGCACGACGTAGTGCGACCAGTCGGTGTCGGTGAAGACGGATTGCGCCGCGGCCTCGGGCAGGGTGCAGCCCTGGGTCGCCGGCCAAGGGCGGTTGATCAGGATGGACGCCTCCATCGCCTGGCCGAGCGCGCCGACCAGCAGGATGCCGCCGAGCAGCCACCGCCAACCTCCCCGCGGCACGCTGGCCCAGGCGATGCCGGCCGCCAGCGCCAGCAAGGTCAGCGGCGCGATCCCGCCGCGCATCGTCATCTCGTTGCCCGGCCCGAACTCGTAGAGCGGCAGGATGGCGAGAAGGACCAGCGACGGCACCAGCAGCCACCACCGGATCAGCCGCAGCAGCGGGATCGCGACGGCAAGCTCGACCAGCAGGAAGAGCGCGACGGTGCCGATCGCCCCCCAGCCCTCCCGCGCCACCAGCCAGCCATGCGGGATGGCGGCGGAACCCGCGGTCAGGAACATCGCAAGCGGCACCGCCAGGATCGCGGCGCACCAGTTCGGTAATCCCCCCAGCGCGGCGGGCGGCCCGGCGCCGCCGCGGCCCAGGATTGCCGCCGCCGCGACCACGGCAGCGCCCACGGCCGACAGCGGCCCCCAGCTCGCCGCCGCCACCAGGACCAGCCCGGCCCGGCGCGCATAACCCGGCGTGCGCCCATGCCGCGCCGCCAGCAGCGCCGGGATCCAGCCGGGCAGCGCATGGTTCGGCACCCAGAGCAGCAGCGTGGCATGGCCGGAATACTGGAAGTCCCGCGCCCACCACTCGCCGCCGCGGCCGAGGTAGCTGGCGATCCCCGCGCCATGCGCGTCGAGCCAAAGATTGGGAAGAAGGTCGAGCCCGCCGAAGGACACGAAGATCGCCGTCAGCCACACGGCGCCGCGCCGCGTCAGGCCGGCATCGCGCGCGGTCGCGGCGAGCAGCAGCAGCACGACCGCAAGCCCTGCCGCCGTCCAGGCGAAGAGCGCCGCGCGCGCCAGCAACGGCCCCGCCAGCGCGGGCACGAGATAGTAGCCGAGCGGTGCGCGCAGCAGCCAGGCGAGGTCGCCGATGACGTAGGAAACCGGCCATCCGCCTCGGGCCAGGTCTTCCAGGACGGAGTCCCGGATCTGCCAGTCCACCGCGGCATAGAGCAAGTGGTGCGTCCCGGTCGCCCCGAAGGCCCAGAAAAGGCCACCCAGGAGGCAGGCCAGCGTCGCTCGCGTGCCGAGCGGCCAGGCAGCCCGCCAGCCCGTGCTGGCGGCCGCACCGAGCAACGCCAGCGCGACCATGCCGACGCCCAACGGCCAGCGCAGGAAGCCGCCGAGAAAGACCAGCAGCGGCAACAGCAGGTAGCCAAGCGCCAGGACCGACAAGCGATCCGGCGCGACGCGGCCGAGCACCGCGTCGAGATCCAGTCGCCGCACGCGAAAGCTTTCCTCCCGGAGGGGGAGGAACGCCGGCGTGCCGACGACGGTTGCTAGGCCCGGCTCTCCCGCACCGCCGCCCGCTTCCGCACATCCGGCAGCAGAGCCGTGCCTAGCCCAGGCCCTTCCATCGGCAGCACGAAGCCCTTCTCGAGGGTCGGCAGCACGGTGACGAGGTCGCGGTACCAGGTCGCGAGTGTCGCGCGCACCACCTCCTGGAAGATCCCCGTCGCCGCATGCAGGGCGAAATGCAAGCTCGCAACCAGGGTCACCGGACCCGTGCAGTCATGCGGCGCGACCGGGCGCGCCCAGGCCTCCGCCATCGCGGCGATCTTGCGCGCCTCGGTCAGGCCCCCGCACCACGTGAGGTCCAGCATCACCACGTCCGTTCCGCCGGCGACGAGCAGGTCGCGGAAGGCGACCTTGCCGCCCAGCGTCTCGCTCGCGCAGATCGGCACGCCGGGCGCGGCGCGGCGCAGCTCCGCCAGGCTCAGCGCGTCGTCCATCTTCAGGATGGGGTCCTCGACCCAGAAGGGCCTGATCGGCGCCAGCGCGTTGCAGATCCGCGCGGCCGCCGGCAGCGACCACATGGAATGGAGCTCAGCCATCACCTCCATCCGGTCGCCGACGGCGGCGCGGATCTTCTCGAAGGGCTCCATCCCCTTCCTGAGCTCATCGAGGTTGATGACCTGCCCGCCCGACGCCGCGGCATGGACGTCGAAGGGCCAGATCTTCATCGCGGTGTAGCCTTCCTCGAGCAGCGACTGCGCGAGCTCGTCGGCCGAGCGCATAAAGGCGATCTGGTCGTCATAGGGGCCGGCGGAATTCTCGGCCCCACCCACCTCGCGCCGGATCGGGCGCGAGTTGTAGTCGTAGCCCGCGCAGGTGTTGTAGGCGCGGATTCGATCGCGCGAGAGCCCGCCCAGCGCCTCATGCACCGGCACGCCAAGCCGCTGCCCCGCGAGGTCCCACAGCGCGATATCAACGGCGGACGCCGCGCGCATCTCGGCCGAGGAAGACCCGAAGCCGACATAGGGCGTCATCAGCCAACGATGGTGCCGCTCGATGTCGCGGGCGTCCTTGCCGAGCAGATATGGGGCGACGAGCTCGTGGATCTGCCCCTCGACGGCCGCCGCACCCCGGAAGGCCTCGCCGAGGCCGGTCAGGCCCTCGGCGGTCTCGATCTCGACCCAGCAGAGATTCGCGCGTTCCGGCACGCGCAGCGTGCGGACCGCGATGATCTTCGAGGCGCTCATTCCGCACGGATCCCTTGGCGGCGCACCACCTCGCCCCAGCGGGCGACCTCGGCGCGCATGTAGGTGTTCATCTCGTCCGGCGTGCCGCCGAGCGGGGCGACGCCGAGCTCGACCAGGCGCACGCGCACCGCGGGCTCGGCCAGCGCGCGGTTGAAGGCGGCGTTCAGCGCGGCGATGGCGGGCTGCGGCGTCCGCGCGGGCGCGAGGAAGCCGAACCAGCTGTCGATCGCCATCCCAGGCACGCCCTGCTCGGCGAAGGTCGGGAGATCCGGCAGCTCCGGCAGGCGCTGTTCGCTGACGGCGGCCATCGGCCGCACCGCGCCGGCGCGGATATGCGGCAGGATGGACGGGAGGTTATCGAAGAAGACGTCGATGCGCCCGGCGATCAGGTCGGTGGTCGCCGGCCCGCTGCCGCGATAGGGCACGTGCTGCATCTCGACGCCCGTGAGCGACCGCAGAAGCTCCGGCCCCAGGTGGTTCGACGCGCCGACACCCGAGGAGCCATAGGTCAGCCCGCCGGGCGTACTGCGGGCGAGTTGCAGCAGTTCCTGCACGTTGCGCGCGGGCAGGTTGGTCCGAACCGACATCACGTTACGGACCGCGCCCGTCAGGATCACGGGCGCGAAGTCGCGCAGGATGTCGTAGCCCGGGTTCGCGTAGAGCGCGGGGTTCGCGCCGCAGGGGCCAAAAGAGCATTGCAGCAGGACCGTGCCGTCCGCAGGCGCGCGGGCGACTTCGGCGGCGGCGATGTTGCCGCCGGCGCCGGCGCGGTTCTCGACCACCGCGCCGCGCGGCAGGAAGGGCGCAGCGGCCTCGGACAGCACGCGCGCCATGATGTCGCTCGTGCCGCCGGGCGGGGCGGGGATGATCAGGCGAATCGGGCGGTCGGGCAGGTCGGCGGCGAGCGCCGGCACCGTCAGCGCCAGCGCGACGAGGATGAGGGAGAGCCTTCGCATCGGGACGGTTCCTTCCTTACTTCGACGGGTGTCTGGCCCCCTCCCCACCCTCCCCTGCAACGACGGGGAGGGAGAAGAGGCCCGGCAGCTCCGCTATGCCTTCGGCCAGGTCGCGATCACGTCCTTCAGCGCCGCCACCGCGGCGTCGCCGAGCGGCCAGGCCGCCGGCGGGCGGGCCGCGCCGACCTCGTCGCCGATCAGCGCCAGCGCGGCCTTCACCACCGACACGTTCGCGCCGTTGCCCTCCGCCGCGCGCAGCTTCTCGAAGGGCTCGATCACCGCAATGGCCGCGCCTGCCGCCTCCATGTCGCCCGCCTGAAGCGCTCGCAGAACGCGCATCGAAAGGTGCGGCGCGACATTGATGACGCCGGAGGTGAAGCCCCGCGCGCCGAGCGCCGTCATCGGCGGCGCCCAGGGTTCCGCCAGGCCGCAGATCCAATGGAGGTGCGGATGCGCCCGCCGCGCCGCGGCCAAGTTCATCAGGTTCGGCGTCGCCCATTTCACGCCGACCACGCCGGGCACGGCGCACAATGCGGCGATGGCGTCGGGCCCGCCGCCGTCGTCGCGGAGATACAGCAGCACCGGCAGCCCGCCCGCGGCGTCCGCCACCCGCGCGACATAGGCCGCGACGCCGCGCGGCGCGCGGAAGGGATCAGGCGGCTGGTGGATCATGATGGCGTCGCAGCCATCCGCCTTCGCCGCCTGCGCCAGCGCCGCGGCCTCTCCGACCGAACGGCCGACGCCGGCCACCACCACGGCGCGGCCGCCGACCATCGCCGGCACCGCGGCCTGCATCCGCCGCGCCTCCTCCAGCGACAGCCCGTAGAACTCCGAGGTGTTGCCGTTCACCGTCAAAGCCCCGATTCCGGCCGCCAGCGCGCGCGCGACGATCGGCGCCAGGCGGTCCGGCGCCGGCCGGTCCTCGGCGTCGAAGGGCGTGACCACGATGCCGGACACGCCGGCCAGAGCCGCGGCGACACGCGGCGACAGGGTGGATGGACGCGGCAGGCCGTCGGTCATGCTGTGGATCCTCGGGCGATGTGAAGCCGGAGCCTTGCACGCCACGCCATGCCCCGGGAGTCCGCCACCCCGGATTGGACGTCCGCCGGGCCGCCATGCTTTCCTGTGCCGGCCGGACCAGCCAGAGGGCTCACCATGCCAACCTTTCCCGGCGTCTATCGCGGCACCGTCGTGAACACCGCCGATCCCGGCGGGCGCGGGCGCGTCATGGTCAACGTGCCGACGGTCGGCATGGCCCAGAGTTGGGCCATGGCGAGCCTGCCACCGGGCAACACGATCGGCAGCGGCTACCGCATCGGCGACACGGTCTGGGTTGCCTTCGAGGCCGGCAACGCCGACAGCCCTGTGGTCCTCGGCAAGTCGCCCTGACCAGGGCCGGGCAACGGGCGCGTCCCCGCCGATACCCTTGATTCCCGTCACCGGCGGGACGACGATCCCGCCGCATGATCCTTCTGATCGACAACTACGACAGCTTCACGTTCAATCTCTATCACTTCCTCGGCGATCTTGGGGCGGTGGTGGAAGTGCGGCGCAACGACGCGCTGAGCGTGGAGCAGGCCCTCGCCCTCGAGCCCGAGGCCGTGGTGCTCTCGCCCGGCCCCTGCACGCCGAATGAGGCCGGCATCTGCCTGGGCCTGATCGCCGCCGCAGCGGCGCGCCGCCTGCCGCTGCTCGGCGTCTGCCTCGGCCACCAGGCTATCGGCCAGGCGTTCGGCGGCAAGGTCGTGCGCGCGCCGGTCCCGGTGCATGGCAAGGTCTGGGACGTCACGCATTCCGGGACGGACATCTTCGCCGGGCTGCCCTCGCCCTTCCGGGCCACGCGCTACCATTCCCTGGTGGTGGCTGACCTGCCGGAGGTGCTGGTCCCGACCGCCCGGACGTCGGACGGCCTGGTCATGGGGATGGCGCATCGCGACCTCCCGGTCTGGGGCGTGCAGTTCCACCCCGAAAGCATCGCGTCCGAGCACGGCCACGACATGCTGCGGAACTTCCTCTCGCTCGCCGGCGTGCGCGCTGGGCGGAACGATGATTCCGCGCGCCTCCGGCGCGACGCCGATCCCGCGCGCCTCCCGCGCGACGCCGCCGCCTGACATGAAATCCGTCCTCGCGCGGCTCGCCGCCGGCGAACGCCTCGCGGAGAGCGAGGCGGAGGCCGCCTTCGGCATGATCATGGCTGGCGAGGCGACGCCGGCGCAGATCGCCGGCCTTCTCATGGCCATGCGCGTGCGCGGCGAGACCGTGCCGGAGATGACCGGCGCCGTCCGCGCCATGCGCGCCCGGATGATCGCGGTGGAGGCGCCCCCGGACGCTATGGACATCGTGGGGACCGGCGGCGATGCCGCCGGGACGCTCAACATCTCCACCGCCGCCGCGTTGGTCACCGCCGGCGCCGGGGTGAAGGTCGCCAAACACGGCAACCGCGCGCTCTCGTCCAGATCCGGCGCCGCCGATGCGCTCTCCGCCCTCGGAATCCCCGTGATGGAGACGCCGCTCGACCGGCTGCCGGCGATCCTGGAGGAAGCCGGCATGTGCTTCCTGATGGCGCCGCGGCATCACTCGGCGCTTCGCCATGCGGCCGGCCCGCGGATGGAACTCGGCACCAGGACGATCTTCAATCTGCTGGGCCCGCTCGCGAATCCCGCCCGGGTGAAGCGCCAGATGACCGGCGCCTTCAGCGCGGAGTGGCTGCGCCCGATGGCCGAGACACTGGCCCGCCTCGGAACCGAGCGCGCCTGGCTGGTGCATGGCCAGGGCCTCGATGAACTGACGCTCGCCGGCCCCTCCCAGGTGGTCGAACTGAAGAACGGCGCGCTGCGGTCCTTCGAGGTCACGCCGGAGGAAGCCGGCCTTGCCCGCGCCCCGGCCGAGGCGCTGAAGGGCGGCGACCCCGCGGAGAACGCGGCCGCGCTGCAGGCCCTGCTGGACGGCGCGCCCGGCGCCTATCGCGACTGCGTGCTGCTGAATGCCGCCGCGGCGCTCGTCGTCGCGGGCAAGGCTGCCACGCTGCGGGACGGGGTTGCGCTGGCCGCGCGGAGCCTGGATGGGGGCGCCGCGTTGGACGTGCTGCGCAAGCTGCGCGCCGCCGCCACGCCACCCCCTCCCGAGCCTCCGCTTCCCGGAGCCGCCGCATGAACGCCCCCGCCACCCTGGTCTCCGACACCCTCTCCCGCATCCTCGCCGACAAGTACGAGGAGGTGCGGGAGCGTTCCGCGAACACCTCGATCGGCGAGATCGAGCGCAAGGCGCGCTACGCCCCGGCGACCCGCGACTTCACCGGCGCGCTCTGTGCCGCGGTCGCCGATGGCCGGGTCGGGCTGATTGCCGAGATCAAGCGCGCCAGCCCCTCCGGCGGGCTGATCCGCGACCCCTTCAAACCCGTCGAGATCGCGAAGGCCTATGAGGAAGCCGGCGCGGCCTGCCTGTCGGTGCTGACCGACGGACCCTATTTCGGCGGCTCGATCGACGACCTCGTCGCCGCGCGCGCGGCCTGCGCGCTGCCGGTGCTGCGCAAGGACTTCATGGTCCATCCCTGGCAGGTCTTCGAGGCGCGGGCGATGGGCGCCGATTGCATCCTGCTGATCATGGCCGCGCTGTCCGACGCCCAGGCCGAGGAGCTGGAGGACATCGCCCGCTCGCTCGACATGGCGGTGCTGGCCGAGGTGCATGACCGGCGGGAGCTGGATCGCGCGCTGGGGCTGGAGACGCGGCTGATCGGCGTGAACAACCGCAACCTCAAGACCCTGGCGACCGACCTTTCGACGTCGGAGGAACTGGTCCCGCTGATCCCCGCCGACCGCATCCCGGTGGCCGAGAGCGGCATCCGCACCCCCGGGGATGTGCGCCGCATGTGCAAGGCCGGCGCGCGCTGCCTGCTGATCGGCGAGCACCTGCTGCGCCAGCCCGACGTGACCGCGGCCGCGGGCGAGCTGATCCACGCCATCCCGAACTGAGCGCGGACCTTCCCTGTCCCAAACCTTCCCTCCCCCGCAAGCGGGGGAGGGCCTAAGCTGCGGGGCATGACCACCAAGCTCACCCATTTCGACGAAGCCGGCCGGGCCGCCATGGTGGATGTCTCCGCCAAGGCCGAGACGGCCCGCACCGCCATAGCCCGCGGCCGCATCGTCATGGCGCCGGATACGCTCGCCCTCATCACCTCCGGCCAGGTCGGCAAGGGCGACGTGCTCGGCGTCGCGCGCCTCGCCGGGATCATGGCGGCGAAGCGGACCTCGGACCTCATCCCGCTCTGCCATCCGCTGATGCTGGCCAAGGTCAGCGTGGACCTGACGCCGGCCGCCCCGGACGCGGTCGAGATCGAGGCGACTGTCAAGGTCACCGGCCAGACCGGCGTCGAGATGGAGGCGCTGACCGCCGTCACCGTCGCCGCGCTCACGGTCTACGACATGTGCAAGGCCGCCGACCGCGCCATGCGCATCGAGGACGTCCGGCTGGTGCACAAATCCGGCGGAAAATCGGGCGTTTACGAGGCGGCGTGATGATCTCGCTGGAAGAGGCCCGCGGCCGCATCCTGGAGGCCCTGACCCCCACCACCGCCGAGACCGTCCCGCTGCCCGAGGCCTGGAACCGGGTGCTGGCCAGGCCGGTGCCCGCCCGGCTGACACAGCCGCCGGCCGATGTCTCGGCGATGGACGGCTACGCCATGCGCGCCGCGGAGGCGACCGAGGGCGCGAGGCTCAAGCTCATCGGCGCCGCGCCGGCCGGCCACCCCTTCGCGGGAGAGGTTGGCCCCGGCCAGGCCGTACGCATCTTCACCGGCGGCTTCGTCCCCGCCGGCGCCGACGGCATCCTGCTGCAGGAGGATGCCGAGGAGACCGCCGGCACCGTCCTGGTGAAGGAAGCGGTGAAGCCGAACCGCTGGATCCGCCGGCGCGGGCTCGACTTCGCCGAGGGCGAGGAATTGCTGCCGGCCGGGCGGCGCCTGACGGCCCGCGACGTCGGCTTGGCCGCGGCGGCGAACCATCCCTGGGTCACGGTCCACCGCAAGCCGCGCATCGGCATCCTGGCCACCGGCGACGAGATCGCACTGCCCGGCGAGCCGATCCCCCCCGGCGGCATCGTCAGCTCCAACGCCCATGCGCTGGCGGCCGTGATCCGGGCCGCCGGCGGCGACCCCATCGTGCTGCCGATCGCCCCGGACGACCGCGACGCCATCGCGGCCGCCGCCGCCTCCGCCCGGTCCTGCGACATGCTGGTCACCACGGGCGGCGCGAGCGTCGGCGAGCACGACCTCGTGCAGAAGGCGCTCGGGCCGGAAGGCTTCGCGCTCGATTTCTGGAAGATCGCGATGCGGCCGGGCAAGCCGCTGATCTGGGGGCGGCTCGGCCGCACGCCGGTTCTGGGGCTGCCGGGGAACCCGGTCTCGGCGCTGGTCTGCGCGGTGCAGTTCCTCTTGCCGTCCGTCGCGATGCTGTCGGGCCTGCCCGCCGCCCCGCCGGCGACGCTGCTGGTCCGCGCCGGCGCGCCACTGCCCGAGAACGACAGGCGTTTCGACCATCTGCGGGCCTCGCTCGGCACCGACCGCGACGGCCGTCCCGTCGCGACGCCCTTCCCCGTCCAGGACAGTTCCATGTTGAAGACCCTGGCGCGGGCCGAGGCGCTGATCCTGCGCCCGCCTCATGCGCCCGCCGCCCCGGAAGGCGCCGAGGTCGAGGCGATTTCCCTCGGCCAGCTCGGAATCTGACCGGCTGCGGAAAAACTCCTGTGGAAAAGATTTGACGCGACGCGGAGAACCTACCTAGAACATCCACGCTGATTCCCCGTTTGTTCGCCGAGGCCGGTGGCCGGGGCGAGCCGGGGTGCGAGGACGGGAGGCTTCATGCTCACGCGGAAGCAGCACGAGCTGCTGATGTTCATCGACCGGCATCTCCGAGATACCGGTTTCTCTCCCTCCTTCGAGGAGATGAAGGAGGCCCTGCGCCTCAAGTCCAAGTCCGGCATTCACCGGCTGATCACGGCTCTGGAGGAGCGCGGCTTCCTCAAGCGCCGCGCTCACCGGGCCCGCGCGCTGGAGGTCATCCGGCTGCCCGATAACGTCGCGCCCCGCATGGCCCAGGCTGCCGCTGCCCCGCCGGCGCCCGCCGCGGCCCCGGCCTTTGCCCCGAACGTCATCCGCGGGAACTTCGCGGCGAATTTGTCCGGCGTGCCGAAGCCCGCCAACGAGGCCCCGGCCGTCCACCTGCCACTCTATGGCCGGATCGCTGCCGGCCTACCGATCGAGGCGCTGCGCGACAACGGCTCGAGCGTCGAGGTCCCGGCCGCGATGCTTGCCGGCGGCGAGCACTACGCTCTTGAAGTCGCGGGCGATTCGATGATGGAGGCCGGGATCCTGGACGGCGATACCGTCATCATCCGCCGCGGCGACATCGCGGAGAACGGCGCGATCGTGGTTGCGCTGGTGGATGAGGCCGAGGTCACCCTCAAGCGCCTGCGCAAGCGCGGCAACTCGGTCGCGCTGGAGCCCGCCAACCGCGCCTACGAGACCCGCATCTTCGGCCCCGACCGGGTCCGGGTTCAGGGCCGCCTGGTCGGGCTTCTCAGGAAGTACTGACCTACCTCTCCAGCCCTCCCCTGCTCGCGGGGGAGAGCTGGGCAAGGAGCCCCTCGCGGACCGGGCGCCCCGGCTGCCGCCAGGCAACACCCCTCAGTACGGATCCCACTCGCCCGTTGCCCGCTCCGCGCGCCAGCTGTGCCAGCGCTGCGCCAGCGCGAGCACGCCGAGCGAGACGAAGGCGCCGGCCGCCATCCAGCCGGCATCCGTCAGCAGCATGGTGTAGCCCAGGGCCATGGCACCCCTCCTTGGTTGCAGGCCCAAGGATAGGCACAACCCAGGTTGACAGAGTATTACCCGCCGTCGCGGGGTGCGACCGGCAGCGAATCCGGCTGCCCCGGCAGCGGTCGCGCCGGCACCCAGGGCCGATCGCCGCGCCAGTCGCGGTCGGCGACCACCCGCACCGCCTGCCCGAGCCAGGCGGCCTGTGCCCCGCCGCGCCAGACCGTGAAGCGGTCGATGCTCTCGCCCGATCCGCAGCGCGGTCGGATCGGCTCGGCCGAGATGATCAGCCCCGCCGTGCCGCAAGCCGCGCGCAGCGCCTCCGGCTCCGGCGGTGCCGCGCGCTGGCCACGCGGGACCGGCGCAGTCCGCAGCAGCACCGCCTCCGCGCCGTCCCGCGGGCGGAAGCGGCAGGCCGTGTCGGTGCAGGCCAAGGCGCCCCCCGCAACCTCGCCCGAAAGCGGCAGGGGCCTGGATGTCCCCGCGCTCATCCGGCGCAGCATCGCCTCCTTCGCGAAGGCGCTTGCGCCGGCCAGCTCCTGCACGAACACGCCATCCGAGGTGCGCAGCGCCACCAGCCGCGCATCCGGGCTAACCAGGAGGTCGGGCGGCGCCTGCGCCAGGCCCGCCGCGAGCGCGCCGGCCAGGACCGGCACGCCTGCCAGGCGCAGCCCTCCCCGCCACAGGGCGAGCCAGCAGAAGCCGAAGGCCGCGACCGCGAGCGCCGGCCCCGGGATCGGCGGCAGCACCGGCGAGGCCTCGGGCCAGGCCGCGACGACGCGTGCCACCGCCAGCATCGCCTCCACCCCCTGCCCCATGGCCCAGAGCGCCGGCGCCTCCAGCCCGAACGGCATCAGCGCGAGCGCGACCATCCCCGCCGGCATGACCAGGAAGGAGGTCAGCGGCACCGCGACCGCATTGGCCGCAACGCCATAGATCTGGAGCCGCCCGAAATGGTGCAGGCCAAAAGGCGCCGTCGCCGCGCCGGCCAGCGCCGAGGTCAGGGCGAGCCCGATCACCGCCAGCGCCACCCGGCGTCGCCACCCGCCTCCAAGCCGCAGGGCCGACAAGCGGTCCTTCAGCGCCTCATGCCCCGCGATCAGCGCCAGCACAGCCGCGAAGCTCATCTGGAAGGAGGGTCCGAGCAGTTCGGCGGGGGCGGCCAGCAGCACCACCGCCGCCGCCAGCGCAATGGACCGCAGGGTCAGCGCCCGCCGCCCCGCGACGAGGGCCAGCGTCACCAGCCCGGCCATCACCAGGCAGCGCTGCATCGGCACCTGCGATCCCGTCAGCAGCGTGTAGCCGATTCCCGCGGCCAGCCCGCCGACCGCGGCGATCGCCTTGCCCGGGATGCGGAGCGCGACCCAAGGCACCAGCGCGATGGCCAGCCGCAGCACCGCGAAGACCACGCCGATGACGATCGCCATGTGCAGCCCGGAGACCGAGAGCAGATGCGCGAGTCCGCTGTCGCGCATCGCCGCGATCTCGGCCGGCGGTATCGCGGCCTGGGATCCCGTCAGCAGCGCCGCGGCCACCGCGCCGGCGCCGCCGGGGATCGCCGCCTCGATCCGCGTCTCCAGAATCGTGCGCAGCCAGGCGAAGAAGGGCCGCTCCTCGCCCTGCGTCACGACCACCGGCGCGATCGCCGTGCCCGACCCGCCGAGCCCGCTGAAGAAGGCGGCACGCTGGAAGTCCCAGGCGCCTGGCGCGACGGGCGGCGGCGGTTCGCGCAGCAGGGCGCGGACGGCGATCGTGTCGCCAGGTTCCGGCCGGGCCGCATCGCTCGCGCGCAGCCGCAGCCGGATCGCGCGCGGCAGCGCATCGCCACCGTTGAGCCGCACGCCCTCCAGCGTCACGCGCCGGCTCTCTGGCAGCGCCTCCACCGCCGTGACCGTGCCGGAGAGCCCGACCGCGCCGCGCGGCAGGTCAAGCGGGGCGGGCAGCCCCGCCGCCTGCCAAGACGCGACGCCGAAGCCCAGCAGCCCCGCCGTAGCCATGCCGACCGCCCAGCCCACCAGCGGCACCCGCCGACCCAGCCACAGCGCCAGCGCAATCAGCCCAGGCACCAGCCACAGGGCCTGCCAGCCCGGCTCCGTCGCCCGCTCGAAATAGCAGAGCACCCCAGCGCCAAGCGCCACCGCGAGCCAGGGCGCGAAGCGGCCATGCTGCCGGGCGAGCATCGCCTCCGCCGCCCCGCGTAGCGACGCGGCGACGCCCGGCCGTTCGGCACGCGCCAGGGAAAGGCTCACGCGCCACAGTTGTCGTGCCGCGGGCGCAACGCAACCACGTGGAGGCGTTTTCATCCGCCGCGCGGCGCGAGCGTTTGCCGGGCTCCCGTCCGCGCTGGACCGTGATCCACGGTCGTAGCTAGCGGTCCAGTCCTTGTTTGCGCGGCTGATTCACAGCTTCGCCGATTCCGCCTTCGCGGATCAGGCGCTAGGAAGAGCGCCCCTGATCCTCGGCTGGAACCCCATGTCGGTCCGCACCCGCTTCGCCCCCTCGCCCACGGGCTACCTGCATATCGGCGGCGCCCGCACGGCGCTGTTCAACTACCTCTTCGCCCGCCGCCATGGCGGCCAGTACCTCCTGCGGATCGAGGACACGGACAAGGCGCGCTCCACGCCCGAGGCCGTGCAGCAGATCATCGAGAGCCTGGACTGGCTCGGCCTCGGCCCGGACGAGACCCCGGTCTTCCAGTCCACGCGGGAGCCACGCCACGCCGAGGTCGCGAGGGAGCTGCTCGCCAAGGGCAAGGCCTACCTCGCCTACGACACGCCGGACGAGTTGGCGGCGATGCGCGCCGAGGCCGAGGCGGCGAAGCGCCCGTTCAAGTACGACGGCTCGAAGTGGATCGGGATGGACGCGTCCAAGGCGCCATCGGTCGCGCCCGCCATCCGGATCATCGCCCCGCGCGGCGGCGAGACCGTGGTGAAGGACCTGGTGCAGGGCGAGGTGAAGGTCGCCAACACCGAGCTCGACGACATGATCATCCTGCGCTCGGACAGCACGCCGACCTACCTGCACGCGGTCGTCGTGGACGACCACGACATGCAGATCACGCACGTGATCCGCGGCGATGACCACCTCACCAACACCTTCCGCCAGTGCATGGTGTACGACGCCATGGGCTGGCACCGGCCCCACTTCGCGCATGTGCCGCTGATCCATGGGGCGGACGGCGCGAAGCTGTCGAAGCGCCACGGCGCGGTCGGCGCGCTGGAGTTCCGCGAGCAGGGCTACTTGCCCGAGGCCGTCTGCAACTACCTGCTCCGCCTGGGTTGGGGCCATGGCGACACCGAGATCATCGGCCGCGAGGACGCGATCAGGATCTTCGACATTGCCGATGTCGGCCGCGCCGCGGCGCGGATGGACTATGCCAAGCTCACGCACTTCAACGGCGTCTGGCTCCGGGCCGCCGACGATGCCCGTCTGACGAAGGAGGTGCTGGCCCGCTTCGCGAAGCGCGGCGTGCTGTTCGGCACCGAGGGCGGCGACCGCGTCGCCGCGCTGATGCCGGACCTGAAGGAGCGGGCAAAGACCCTCGAGGAACTCGCCGGCGCCGCCGTCTTCGTCGCGCAGGACGGCCCGCCCGAGATGGACCCGAAGGCGGCCGCGCTCCTGACGCCCGAGGCGAAGGAGCGGCTGAAGGACCTCGCGGTCTTCCTGACGGACGCGCCGTGGGAGCGCAAGGACCTCGAGCAGTGGCTGCGCGACTACGCCGACGTGAAGGGCGTGAAGATGGGCGCCGTCGCCCAGCCGCTGCGCGTCGCGCTGACAGGTAGCACCTCCTCGCCGCCGATCGACGCGGTGCTCTTCGTGCTCGGCCGCGCGGAGGCCGTCTCCCGCATGCTCGCCGCCGCGGGGGAGTGACGCCCTGGCCAGGTCGGCGCGACTGCTGGACCTGATCCAGGCGCTGCGCGGAAGGCGGCGTCCGGTGACGGCCGCGGCGCTGGCAGGCGAACTCGGCGTCACGCCCCGAACGATCTACCGCGACGTGGCGACGCTGATGGCCGCCGGCGCACCGATCGAGGGCGAGGCGGGGCTCGGCTACGTGCTCCGCCCAGGCCTCTTCCTGCCGCCGCTCATGCTCGGCGCGGACGAGGCGGACGCCGTGCTGCTCGGGCTGCGCCTGGTCGAGAGCCGCGGCGATGCGGCGCTGGCCGCCGCCGCCCGCAGCGCCGCGGCGAAGGTCGGCGCCGTGCTGCCCGACAGCGTCGAGCCCGATGACGGCCTCATCGCCGGGCCGGGCGCGAAGGACGCGCCCCATCTCGGCACGATCCGCGGGGCGATGCGGGCCGAGCGCAGGCTGCGGCTGGCGTACACCGACCGCAGGGGCAGGCCGAGCGACCGCGTGGTCTGGCCGCTCGCCGTCGGCTTCTTCGACGCCGTCGAGATGCTCGCAGCCTGGTGCGAGGAGCGCGACGACTTCCGGCATTTTCGTCTCGACCGGATCGTCAGCGCCGAGGCGCTGCCCGACCGCATGCCGACGCGCCGCCGCGTGCTGCTGAGGCAGTGGCGGCTGAGCCAGGATCTCGACGACGGCTCCTGACAGGATCTGTCAGGGCCGGCGCGCAGTCTCCGCGGGGTCGCAAGGAGACACCGCCATGACGCCATCTCTGCTGATCCTCTACGTCGCCGACGTCGCGGCGAGCGCTCGCTTCTACGAGACCCTGCTGCAGCGGGCGCCGGAGGAGGCTTCGCCGGGCTTCGCGATGTTCAGGCTGCCCTCGGGCCTGTCGATCGGCCTCTGGGCACGCGCCGGAGGCCCGCCGCGCGGGATGGAGATCGACTTCATCGTCGACGACGCGGACGCCGTCCACGCCGACTGGACCGCGCGCGGCATCCCGGTCGCGGAGCCGCTCTCCGACCAGGAGTTCGGCCGCAGTTTCGTCGCGCAAGACCCCGACGGCACGCGGCTGCGCGTGCTGCGCCCGGCCTAGGGCCGCTCGTTCCACACGTCACTTCAATGCGAGATGACATCAAGTCCGGCGATCGTGTCATGCGGTCGTGGCGCAAGCGGAAATAGCATACTGCATTCTCTTCCCGCAGCGCCGCGCCGGGCCGATCCGGGTCTGGCCGGCGCCGGGATCATGGGGGGAAGGCAGATCGGCATGACCGCGAGGCTCGGCACCACCGGCGACGACAGCCTGCTCGGAACACCCCGTGCCGAGTTCATCGTTGGCGACCCCTATGCCAGCGATCCCGCGACGCCGGGCGACCTCGGGGACCTCACCGGGCTGGCCGGCGCCGACACCATCCACGGCTCGCGTGGTGCCGATACGCTCGTTGGCGACGCGCTGCGCGCCGACGGTACGGAGGCGCGGGGTGGCGCGGACGTGCTGTCCGGGGGCGAGGGCGACGACTGGATCGCTGGCGATGCGATCAGCCTGAGTGGCAGCTCCGGCGGGGGCGACGACCTTCTGGATGGCGGCGCGGGCAATGATACGCTGTACGGAGACGCCTCGGTCATGGGCGGCGTCTTCTACATCGCGCGTGGCGGAAACGACACGCTGCATGGCGGCGCGGGAGACGATTGGATCCACGGCGATGGTCTCCCGCTCGGCCATGGGGGAGTGCGTGCGGGCAACGACCTGCTCGATGGCGGCGACGGGGCCGACACGCTGGTGGGCGATTCCCCGGCCGACCGGGAGGGCCGGATGGGCGCGGATACGCTCGACGGCGGCGCCGACGGCGACCTTATGTACGGCGACTCGCGCTCCGAGCTGATGGCCACGACGGGTGGCGACGACATCCTGGCCGGCGGCCGTGGCGGCGATACGCTCTTCGGCGACGCAATGGTCATGGACTACGGCACGAACGGGGGTGCCGACTCGCTGGATGGCGGCGGCGGCGACGATCTCCTCTACGGCGATGCCAGCGGTCTCGCGCTCAGCGCGTCGGGCGGCAAGGACACCCTGCACGGCGGGGCCGGTGGCGACACGCTTGTCGGCGATGCGTCCTACATGGCTATCGGCGACGAGCGCCCGGCCGATGATCTGCTGCTCGGCGGCCGAGGCCGGGACGTCCTGTTCGGCGACTTCCAGGCGGCGACAAGCTTCAGGTACCTTCCCCTTGGCAACGATTCCCTGGCCGGCGGCGGCGACGCCGACACCATTTATGGCGACGCGGCCACCGTGAACGGAAATGCCGTCTGCGGCGCGGACACGATCCGGGGTGGCGCAGGCAACGACCTGCTCCATGGCGACGCCGCGAGCATCGCGCCTGACGTCACGCGCGGCGCCGATCTCTTCGTATTCGAAGGCCGCTTCGGCCGTGACACCGTCGCCGACTTCCACCAGGGCGAGGACCGCCTGGCCTTCGACCTGCGCGGCATCACCGGCTTGGATGACCTTTCCATCGTGGTCGGCGCGACCGACACCGTGATCACCGCCGGCCGCTTCGGCTCCATCACGCTCGCAGGCTTCACCGCGGCCCTGACCGCCTCCGACCTCGTCTTCTCCTGACCTTCGCTCGACAGCGTGCGCCTCGCGGCGCAGGCTGCCCGCCATGCCGCAACGGAGCGCCCTGCGATGAGCGGCGCGGCGGGACGCGGCGTGGACCCGCGCGCGCACGCCTCCACCCTGCACGGCTTCGCCGCGCTGTCCGGTCCCTGGCTGTCGCGCTGGCGGGTGCGCGCCGCGATCCTGCTGCTGGCGATGCTGACCGCGCTGCAGGTCGCCCTCGCCGTCGCCTACAACCTCTGGAGCGCGCGGCTGTTCGACGCGCTGGAACGCCGAGATACCGCGTCGCTCTGGAGCGCGGTCTGGCAGTTCGCGCTGCTGCTCGCCGCCATCGTTACCTCCAACGCCGCGCAGCTCCAGGCCAAGCGTGGCGTGGCGCTGTCCTGGCGACGCTCGCTCACGGAACGGCTGCTCGCCACCTGGCTCGACCAGGGGCGGCACTGGCGCCTCGCGCAGCTGCCGGGCAGCCCGGACAACCCCGACGGGCGCATCGCGGAGGACATCCGCATCGCGACCGAGCAGGGGGTGGAGCTCTCGGCCTCGCTCTTCTTCGCTGTCGGCGTGCTCGCGACCTTCGTCGGGATCCTCTGGTCGCTCTCCGGCAGGGTCGAGCTGTTCGGCATCCCCGTGCCCGGGCACATGGTCTGGCTCGCGATGCTCTATGCGATGGGCGGCGCCGTGGCGGCCTTCACGCTCGGCCAGAAGCTGACCTCGGCGACGCTGCAGCGCCAGCGTGCGGAGGCCGATTTCCGCTTCGGCTTGGCCGGCGCGCGCGAGCATGACGAGGGGCTGGCGCTGGCGCAGGGCGAGGCCGTGGCGCGCGCGGAAGCCCGCCGGCGCTTCGGGGCACTGTCCCTCGCCTGGTTCCGCCAGACGCTCGGGCTGCGCAATCTCACGGCCTTCCAGTCGGCCTTCGCGACGCTGTCGCCGATCCTGCCGCTGCTGGTCGCGGCGCCGCGCTATCTGAACGGCACGCTGACGCTGGGCGGGCTGATGCAGCTGGCACAGGGCTTCCAGCAGGTCGTCGGCGCGCTGTCCTGGCCGGTGGACAACGCGGCACGGCTGGCGGAATGGGCTGCCTCGGCCGAGCGCATCCTGGCGCTGGCCGACGCCGTCGAATCCAGCGATGCCCAGCCCGGCATGTTGCTGGCCGACGAGGAGGACGGCGCCCTGGTGCTGCAATCGCTGCGGCTGACGCTGCCGGACGGGACGCCGCTGACCGCGCCCCTCGATGCGCGCCTCGGGCCGGGCGCGCAGGCCGAGGTCGTCGGCGATCCCCGTGCGATGCGCGCGCTGTTCCTGGCGCTGGCTGGGCTCTGGCCCTGGGGCCAGGGCCGCATCGCGCGGCCTCGCAGTGTCGCGGCGCTGCCGCGGCGTCCCTGGCTGCCGCCGATCGCGCCTGCCCTGCTGCTCGCCCCGACCGGCGGCGCCCCGCGGGAGGCGATGGCGGCCGTGCTCGCCGGCGTCGGCCTCGGCGCGCTCGCGCACCGGCTTGACGCGGCGCAGGACTGGGACAGCGCGCTGGACGAGGCCGACCGGCTGCGGCTGGCCTTCGCGCGGCTGCTGCTGGCGCGGCCCGCGCTCGTGCTGCTCGACGACCTCGTCGGCGTGCTGGGCGAAGAGGAGATGCAGCGCCTGGTCGGCCTCGTCGGCCTCGCGCTGCCCGGGGCGATCCTGCTCGCCGCCGACCATGGCGCGCTGGGCCTGGAGGCGAAGCTGGTGCTGGCCAAGGCGACCGGCCTGCCGCATGGCCGCGCCTCGCGCGCCGCCCGGCGCCGCAGGACCTTCCAGCTGGTGGAATGGCTGCGGCGCGGCTTCGGCCACCGCCAGGAACCGTGAGCCGGGCGGCGTTGCGCGCCCCTGCCCGCCGCCGCATCCTGGGCGGGACGGCCAGCAGGTCGCGCGGGAAGGAAACGGCACCATGACACATCGCATCGCCCGTCGCGTGCTGCTCGCCGCGCCGCTCGTCCTGCCGGCGCTGCGCCCCGCCGCCGCGCAGGCCGATTATCCCGCGCGCCCCGTGCGCTTCATCGTGCCCTTCCCGCCGGGCCAGGCGGCCGACCTGTTCGGGCGGCTGATGGCCGACGAGCTCTCGAAGCGCTGGCCGCAGCGCGTCGTCGTGGAGAACCGCGCGGGCGGCGCCGGCGCCATCGGGATGGAGGCGGTGAAGACCGCGCCGCCCGACGGCTACACGCTCGGCGTCGGCACCTCCGGCACGCTCGGGATCAACCCCTCCGTGATGGCACGCCTGCCCTACGACGCGGAACGCGACTATGCCGCGATCAGCAACATCTTCACCCTGCCGCTGGTCTTCGTGGCCCACCCGTCCTTCGAGGCCGCGGACATGGCGGCCTTCGTGGCGCTGGCGCGCAGCGCGCCGGGGCGCGTGCAATACGCGTCGGCAGGGCCGGGCACCGCGCAGCACCTGACGGCGGAGATGCTGGCCTTCAGGCTGCGCCTGCAGATGGTCCATGTGCCCTATCGCGGCAGCGGCCCGGCCATGGCGGACCTGATCGCGGGCAATGTGAAGGTGATGGTGGACAGCCTCGCCTCCGCGCTGCCGAACATCCAGGGCGGCCGCATCCGCGCGCTGGCCGTGACCAGCCGCGCCCGAGTGCCGCAACTGCCTGACGTGCCGACCGTGGCGGAGACGGTATCGCCGGGCTTCGAGGCCGCGGGCTGGTCCGGCCTGGTCGCGCCCGCCGGCACGCCCGACGCGGTGATCCGCAAGGTCAATGCCGACGCGGTGGCCATCCTGCGCGACCCGCAGGTCGCCGCGCGCATGGTGGAGATGGGGGGCTTCCCCGATCCCGGCACGCCCGAGGAATACGGCCGTTTCATCGCCGCCGAGATCGCGAAGTGGCGCGAGGTCGCGCGCGCGGCGGATGTGCGGCTGGACAGCTGACGCCGCGGGCGGCGCGCGTCAGGTGCCGCGATATCCCGTGACGGCGTTCCTTCGGCAGGATTTCGGCAGGCTATCAGGACGTCCCCCGCGCCAGGAGGCAGCATCGCCCCACCGGGCACCAGCCCGGGCGGAGGAATGCGATGAGCCAGGGACTGAAGCGGCGCCTCGGCGCCGGCAAGACGATCGGCACCTATGTCAACGTGATCCCCTCGGCGGTCGCCGTGCAGGCCATGGCCGCGGCCGGCGCGGATTGCGTCATCCTGGACCAGGAGCATGGCGCCGTGGGCCCGGAGAGCCTGCACGCCATGATCGCGGCGACCCAGGGCACGCACTGCGCGCCGCTGGTCCGCGTCCCCGCGCGCGAGGCCGCCTGGGTGAAGCCCGCGCTCGACCTCGGCGCGGAGGGCATCTGCTTCCCGCTGGTCGGCACGGCGGAGGAAGCGGCGGAGGCGGTGTCGCTGACGCGCTATCCGCCGCGCGGCCGCCGCGGCTGGGGGCCCTTCGTCGCGCATGCGCGCTGGGGCACGCCGCTCTTTGAGCATCTCGCGCAGCGCGGCGATGAGACCGTGGTCATGCTGCTGATCGAGACGGTCGCAGCGGTCGAGAACATCGAGGCGATCTGCGGGGTCGAGGGCATCGACTGCATGGTTATCGCGCCCTTCGACCTCTCGACCGAACTCGGCGTCTCCGGCCGCTTCGACGCGCCGGAGTTCCGCGAGGCCGTGACGAGGCTTGAGCGCGTCATCCTCGGCGCCGGCATCCCGCTCGGCGGCGTCGCTATGACGGAACAGCAGACGCGCGAGATCCTCGCGCGCGGCTACCGGCTGCCGGTGCATGGCTTCGACGTGCTGATGCTGGGCGGGCTGGCGCGCCAGCACGCGGCCTGGCGTCAGCCTGGCTGAGAACGCTCCTCCGCGAGCGAGGCGTCGAGCCGCGTGGCAAGCCCTGGGTTGCGCGCGCGGAACGGCGCCAGCACGTCGCCCGAGGGCAGCGGCAGCGCTGCCGCCTTGGCCGCGAAGGACGCCGCGCCGGCGCGGTCGCCGTCCGCCATCGCGCAGCAGGCCGCGACTTCAAAGGCGGGCCGCCAGCCCGGGCGGATGCGCGCCGCCTGCATCGCGGCCTCGCGCGCCTCCCTCGGCCGGCCGTCGACCAGCAGCGCGACGGCGCGCAGCACCTGCCAGACGAAGTTCTGGGGATCGTCGGGATTGAGCGCGAGACCCTGCGCCAGCGACTCTGCCGCGGGCGCCGCATCGCCGGCGAAGAGCAGCCCCATGCCGCGCACGAGATGCCCCAGCGCGAAGAAGGGCAGCATCGCGACCACCGTCTCGCCCGCGCGCACGGTGTCCTGCGGCTCGCCGGCATAGGCGCTGGCGATGGCGTAGGCGTAATGGGCGTAAGGATCGCGGTCGTCGAGTTCGACGGCGCGCAGCCCCGCCGCGATCGCGGCCGCGCCTTCGGCCGCCCTGTCCTCGGCCCAGCCATAGGCGATGCGGCCCGCCGAGACGCGCGCCAGCCAGGTCCAGCCCTCGCACAGCGCTGGATCGCGTCGCGTCGCGTCCACGAACAGCGCGCGCGCGGTCGCGTGGCCCTCGCGCGTGACCTTGTGGAAGTGCCAAATGCCCTGGCGCACCAGTTCGAGCGCGGAGGGATCGCCACGGCGCGCCAGCACGGCGCGGCTGGCTTCGGATTCAAGCAGCGCGGGCTCGATCGCCGCCAGGACGCGGCGCGTGACCTCGTCCTGGAAGGCGAAGATGTCGGCGGCGCTGCCTTCGCTGGTGCCCGACCAAAGGTGATGCCCGGCTTCGGTCCCGACCAGGCGGCAGGAGACGCGAAGGCGATCGCCGTCGCTGCGCAGGCTGCCCTCCAGCGCGTAGCGCACGCCGAGGCGTCGCCCGATTTCCCGCACCTCCGTCGCCGTATCGCGGAAGGTGAAGGCCGTGCTGCGCGCCACCACGAAGAGCCAGCGCACGCGCGCGAGCACGCTCGTCAGGTCGTCCGCCACCGCATCGGCGATCCAGGCCTGGCTGGGATCGGCGCCGAGATGGGCGAAAGGCAGCACGACGACGGAGGGCCGGTCGGGCGCCGCCGCGGCTTCCGCGATGTCGAGGAGATAGCCACGCTTCGCGACGGTGCGCAGCACGCGCCCCTCGGCATCGCCGATGGCGCGGCGGATGTCGCGCACGGCCTGCACCAGGCTGTCCTCGGTGACATGGATGCCGGGCCAGACGGCGTCGAGCAGCTCGTCCTTGGACAGCACGCGCCCGGCGTGGCGCGCCAGCACCAGCAGCATGTCCCAGGATTTCGGCCGCAGCGCGATCTCCAGACCCGCCTCGTCGCGGAGCGCGCCGCGGGCGGGATCGAGGACGCATCGTCCGATCCTCCGCGGCGTCTCCATCGCGGCTAGCCCCGCTCCGGCGGCAGGATCCGGCAGGCCCGGGCGGCGGCGCGCGCCAGCATCAGCATCCGGCGCGCCGCGACCGCGCCCTTGCCGGCCTCGCCGGCCAGCTTCTCCACCAGCGGGTTTGTGACCACGGCGCGCGTCGCAGCGTCGATCGCGACATCCGCGGCGGCGACCGCGCCGGCCTCGAAGATCGCGCGGCGCAGCAGCGACACCGTACCCGCAAGGCCCGGCCGCAACCCATGGATCGCCGCGACTTCGCGCACCAGGCGCACGCCGCGCCAGGCGAAGAAGACGGCGTCCAGCGCCGGCGAGGGCACCACCGCGGTGGCCGCGAAGGCCTGCGTCGCCGCGGCCCGGCCCGCCGCGGCCGAGGCGCGGTCGAGCTCCGCGAGCGGCCCGGCTTCCAGCAGCGCGGCGAAGCTATCGAGGTCGTTGGCCCCGCGCAGCGCTTCGCGCATGCCCTGCGCGGCCGGCGTGCGCGCCGCCCAGGCGAGCGTCGCGTCCCGCGCCGCCACGTAGTCGCGCCGCGCAAAGGCTTCCCGCGCGCGGTCCACGGCGTGCAGGGACCACAGGCCGCGCAGTTCGCGCAGGAAGGCCCAGGCGATCAGCCCATAGCCCAGCACCGCGACGGTGAGCGTGATCCAGCCCTGCCACGCGCCGCGTGCGAACTGGTCCTGGACGAAGTTCGCGACGTCGAGCAGCGAAAGCCCGACCAGAAGCACCGAGACGCCGGAGGCGGCGAGCGACAGCGCCGACCAGCGCCGTGGCGGCCGCGGCGCGGCGACGGGGGCTACCGCCTGCTCCCAGCCGAAATCCAGCCTCGGCGCGGGCGCCGCGGACTCCTCGAGGATCACGCGCGGACCCCGCGGGGCGCCTTCGCTCACAGCAGGTCTCCGATCAACGCCGCCAGCAGCGCGTCTAGACCCAGATGGGGAATGCCGGCGGCGCCGTCACCCACGAGGCGCGGGGGCTGGAAGACCGGCATCTCGAAGAAGGCGTGCTCCCAGAAATCGGGCGCGGGCCGGCGCGGCGGGACCTCGCCGGCATAGACTGTGGCGCTGCGGCCGCCATCGAGCAGCACGCCGCGCACGGCCGCGAAGGGCCGGCCCTCCAGCGTGGCCACCGCATCCTCCGTGCAGCGGATCGCAGCGATGGCGTGCACCGACGTCGCGGCATCAAGCGGCCCTGCGGGATCGCGGCCCACAAGGTCACCGAGCAGCCCGACCAGCGATTCCCGCGCGCGCGCCGGCACGTGGTCCGCCTTGGTCGCGGCGAAGCCGACGCGGCGCACCCCCTGCCCCGTCAGCAGGTCGAGCAGGCCGAGCCCGCCGCGCAGGCTGCCAGACACGGCGGCAAGCGCCTCGGCCGTGTCGTCGAAGGCTTCCTCCCCGGCATGCAGCGCCCCCAGCGCATCCACCAGCACGGCCTGGCGGTGGAAGCGGCGGAAGAAGGGGTCGAAGAAACCGGCGCGCGCATCCTCGAGATAGGCCGCATGGCGCCGCGCCATCAGGTCGGCCAGCGGCCCACCCTCGGGATGCGGCAGGGGGAAGAACCAGAGCAGCGGTG
The DNA here is from genome assembly GCF_050563545.1 of Falsiroseomonas sp. HW251. Taxonomy (NCBI): domain Bacteria; kingdom Pseudomonadati; phylum Pseudomonadota; class Alphaproteobacteria; order Acetobacterales; family Roseomonadaceae; genus Falsiroseomonas; species Falsiroseomonas sp. HW251. Next base: position 113,344 of record NZ_JBNXUM010000016.1, on the reverse strand, counting down.
CGTCCCCGCGCGGCCCGGGGTTCAGCACGCGCCCGGGCTGGAGGAAGCGGAAGCCCAGCCGGTCGCGGCAGGTCAGCAGCGCCTCGCGGTACAGCGCGAAGCCCTGGCGCGCGATCGCCTCCTCGGCCGGCGCCTTGGCGGGCAGGGCATCGACGAAGCCGAGGAACCCGGCCGCCGCCTCGGCCCGCTTGCCGCGGCGCAGCCGGGCCAGCGTCGCGCGCGACCAGTCCGGCCAGGACTGGCCGAGCATCGGCAGGTCCAGCAGCCACTCCCCGGGATAGTCGAGCAGTTCCAGCGTGACGCGCCGCGGCCCCGCGAAGGCGGCCCGCGCCTGGCCCAGCATGGTTCGCGGTTCCAGCTCCAGCGCGAGTTCCAGCGTGGAAAGGTCGTCCGTGCGCGCCGGCCAGCGCGGCGGGTCGGCGGCCAGCGCCAGCAGATGGCCCGTCGCATCGAAGCGCGGCGTCGCCTGCGTCTCGGCCGGCACAAGGCGCACCCGGCGCAGCCGCCCGCCCGCCGCGGCCTCCAGCGCCGGCAGGGTCCGCGCCCCCTGCCCCGCTGCGAGGAGGTTCGCCACCAGCGAGGTCAGGAACACCGTCTTGCCCGCGCGCGACAGGCCGGTCACGGCCAGCCGCACCCGATCGCGCCCCGCCAGCGCGCGCATCAGGTCGCCGGCGCCGGCCAGCGCGTCCTCGAAGGGGACGAGAAGCGAGGGGGTGGGCAGGTCGGGCCTCCGGCGCGGCGTTGGGACAGCAAGAGCCCAGCCCCTCCGATCCCGCAAGACGCCGGTCTTGCACCGCATCGAAACCGCCCCTGCACAGCCATGCGTCACGCCCATGGGCCGTTCCGGTGTTCCTTCCCGCATCGAAGCCGCCCGCGCGGCGAGGAACGGGAGACCATCGAATGACCACGCGGCCCGCGACTGCATTGCCGCCGGTCCACCCTTTCGCGCAGGACGCGGCGGGCTGGGGTCTGGAAAAGGACAACCTCGCGCTCATCGAGGCCGAGGGCGCAGCAATGCCCCTGCTGCTCGGCGGCCTCGGCGGCGACTCCGCATCCCGCGGCGCGCTGCTCGCCAGCTTCCAGCTCGATGCGTCCACCCTGCCCGGCATCGGCGCGCGCACCTGCTTCGCGGGCCAGCTGCGCCTCGATTTCCGTGGCGGCGAGGTCGCGGAGCTCGAGATCCGGCGCCTGGAGTGGCGCAGCCCGACCACACTCTTCGCCGAGATCCCCTTCTCCGCCGGCGTGGGCGGAGAGCCGATCTACGATGCCGAACCCGGCCGGATCGCCCGCCTGGTTGCGTACTGGGCCAGGACGGAGGGCGCGAAGCCCACCCTGGCCGCGTCCGCGCGCGCCGGGGTGCGCAGTGCCACGCAGGCCGCGGCGGTCGCCAGGGACGCGGCCACCCGCAATGCCCGGGGGGCCCGCGCTCTGGACGCCAGCGCGACCTCCCGCGCGCATCACCTCTGGTGGGCCGCCAAGCGCGAGGAGGAGGCGGAGCGCCAGCTTCAGCTCGCGGTCCGCCTGCGCCGCCTGCAGGCGGAGCTTGCCGGCACGACCGATCCGGCGGCGCGCAGCGCCTGAAGACGAGACGCGGCGCCGCCATCCGGGGGTGGCGGTGCCGCCGGCCGGGGGGATGCGAGGGCGATACCGGACCGCCCCGCGTCTCCCCGGCCTCAGCCGGTCAGCGCGACCGGCCCACGAAGTAGCCGCCGGCCGCCCCGGTGCCGGCGCCGATCAGGGCGCCCCAGCCCGCATTGCCCGAGAGCGAGCCGAGCGCCGCGCCGCCGACCGCGCCGATCGCGGCGCCGGTGGCGGTGGAGCGCTGCGTCTCGTTCATGTTGGCGCAGCCGCCGAGCGTCAGGGCCGCGATGACGGGCAGGACGAGGATCTTGCGCATCGTCGCTCTCCTTTATTGGGTCGCGCCGCGCCGAGAGGCGCGGGTCTGGCTAGGCGGGCAGGGATAGGTGGCCTCGCCGAAGCGCGTCACGCCTTCGACCGCGGGGGTGGCGCCGTATTGCGGGTTCGCCGCGACCCAGCCGACGAAGGCGCCACGCACCTGATCAAGCGAGGGGCGGGGGTTCGGCAGGCAGAAATAGGGCCTGACGCCGACGCCGGGCTGCGTCAGGGCGGAATGCAGCTGCCCCACGCCCATCAGGAAGCCGTGGCAGAAATTGACGGCCGAGACCACGTACTGGTCGGTCTGCGTCGCGCCGCACAGCGCCGCGAGGTCGGACGTCTTCCCCCCGCCGAAATTGTCGCCCGTGACCTGGGCGCGGCCGGGCAGCGCCGGCAGGCAGAGCCCCGCCGCCAGCGCCGCGATCGCGATGAACCGCATGCTTGTCCCTCCCGCGGGGCGCGCCGGGTCGGCGCGCGAGCCGCTGGGGGAACCATCGCGCGCCCGCAGCCGCGCGATCAAGCAGCGGGACGTATCGGTTTCCGTGCCCCGCGTCCCGCGAAACGGATCCTCAGCGCTGGATCAGCTCGATCTTGTAGCCGTCGGGGTCCTCGACGAAGGCGATGATCGTGGTGCCGAACTTCACGGGACCCGCCTCGCGCGTCACCTTGCCGCCGCCCTTGCGCACGGCCTCGCAGGCCGCGGCGACGTCCGGCACGCCGACCGCGAGATGGCCGAAGGCGTTGCCGTGCTCGTATTTCTCGACGCCGTAATTGTAGGTCAGCTCGATCTCGCCCTGCCCCTCGGCATTGCCGGTGCCGTAGCCCAGGAAGGCCAGGGTGTATTTGCCGTCCGGCACGTCGCGCCGGCGCAGCTCCTTCATGCCGAGGAGCTCGGTGTAGAACTTCACGCTCCGGTCGAGATCGCCGACCCGGATCATGGTGTGCAGGAACTTGCCGCTCATGGCGTCTTCTCCTCGGCGAGGTAGTGGTGCGGTCTGATGGCGATCAGGAAGAGGCCGGCGGCCTCCGCCGCCGCGATGGTCTCCTCGCGGTCGACGACGAGCGTGCCGGCGACGCCGGCGCGAGCCTCGATCGCGATTCCGCGCAGCCCCGCTGCGACGGCGCCGGCGATCGTCTCGGGCCCGATCACCGGCAGGTCGGCGCGGATGTCCTGGCGCGGCTTGACCAGCTTCACCAGCACGCCGCCTGGGCCTTCCCGCCTGACGCCGGCGCAGCGCGCCAGCATCCCGTCGGTTCCCTCGATCGCCTCGATCGCGAGGACCAGCCCCTGCTGCACCACGCAGCACTGCCCGACATCGGCGCTGCCCAGCGCGAGCGCGACCTCGATGCCGCGCAGGATGTCCGCGCGGGCCTGGTCGTCCGGGGCATGCGTCGTCAGCAGGCCGGGCTCAACCGTGAGGTCGGCCAGCACTTCCTGGGCGCCGCGGGCGACAAAGCCTTCCTCCTCGATCAGCTTCAGGATCGCGGAGAGCAGCCCGTCGTCGCCACCGAAGATCGCGCGCTTGCCGAGCCGCCCGACCATGCGCAGGCCCTCCGCGTCGAAGCGGAAGGACAGCAGCGAGGGCCGCGCCACGCGCCCTGCAAGAACGAGTTCCTTCACGCCGCGCGCCCGCAGCAGCGACAGCATCTGCCCGACCTGGCCGAGGGGGACGACCTCGTGCGGGACGCGCGCATAGTCCGCGGGCTTCGCGAAGCCCTGGACCAGGATGCAGAACACCTCGCGGCCCGACTTCAGCCCGGCATCGGCGATGCGCTGCGGCATGACGCCGGCGCCGGCGATCAGGCCGAGCGGCCCGGCATCGCTCACGTCAGGCTTCCGCGTCTTCGTCCTCGGCCGCGCGGCCGAAGGGGCAGAGGCCGTGACGGCCGCGGTCGCGCGCGAAGGACGCGATCTCGGCGACCTGAGCATTGCCGGGATGGGCGGCTTCGACGGCGTCCGCGCTCTCCTCCGGGCGGCCGCCGCGGTAGAGGTCGTGCACGGCGCGCGCGATCACGATGACCTGCTCCTTGGACAGGCCGACGCGGCGGCGCAGCGCGATGGTGTTGAGCCCTGCGAACTTCGCGCGGTAGCCCTTCACCCGGCCGAAGGGCAGCACGTTGCGCTCGACGCCCGCCATGCCGGTTACGAGAGCCATGCGCCCGATGCGGACGAATTGCTGCACGCCCGCGGCGCCCTGCAGCACGGCGTAGTCACCGATCTCGACATGGCCCGCGAGCATCACGTTGTTGACCAGCACGACGCCGTTCCCGACGCGGCAGTCATGGCCGACATGGGCGACGCACATGATCAGGCAATCGCTGCCGATGCGCGTCATGCCGTCGCCGCCGACGCTGCCGCGATGGATGGTCGCGTGTTCCCGCACATGGGTCCGCGCGCCGATCATCACGCCCGTCGGCTCGCCCTTGTACTTCAGGTCCTGGGGCGGCAGGCCGATGGTCGCAAACGGTGACACGCGCACGCCATCGCCGAGCGTCACCCGGCCGTCGAGCACGACATGGGCAACGAGTTCGACACCGGCACCGAGCACGCAGTCCGGGCCGACGACGCAGCCCGGGCCGATGCGGCTGCCAGGTCCGATGCGCGCGCCGTCAGCCACGAAGGCGCCGGGCGAGATGACGGCATCGCTGGCGATGCCCGGGGTGGGAAGGTCCAAGGGGCGGCTACCGGTCCAGGATCATCGCGGAATAGGTGGCCTCGGCGACGACCTTGCCGTCCACCTTCGCCTCCGCCTCGAACTTCCAGATGTTGCCGCGCTGCTTCTGCTTGACGACATGCACCCGCATCTGGTCGCCGGGCACGACGGGCTTGCGGAACTTCGCGCCCTCGACGGTCATGAAATACACGAGCTTGCCTTCGGCCGAGGGGCCGAGCGTCTCCACCACCAGCACGGCGGCGGTCTGGGCCATGCTCTCGATGATGAGCACGCCGGGGAGGACGGGGTGGGCGGGGAAGTGGCCCTGGAAGAAGTTCTCGTTGATCGAGACGTTCTTGATGCCGACCGCGCTCTTGTCGGCGACGATCTCCACGACCCGGTCCACCAGCAGGAAGGGATAGCGGTGCGGGATCGCCTGCATGATGCGGGCGATGTCGTAGGTGCCGACGCTTCCTTCGGTGCCGGCGCTGGCGGTCGCGTCCATGGTGCTGCTTCTTCCCCTATCCGCGCGCGGGCTTCTGCCCGAGCTTGCGGAGCGCCGCAACGGCCCTGAGCGTCTCCCTCGCGGGCCAGGCGGGGCTGCCGACGACGTCGGTTCCGGCGGGGATGTCGTTCATCACGCCGGACTGCGCGCCGGCGCGCACGCGGTCGCCGAGCGTGAGATGCCCGGTCACCCCGGCCTGCCCGCCCAGCACCACGCCGTTGCCGAGCGTCGCCGACCCGGAGATCCCGACCTGCGCGACGATCACGCAGGCCTGGCCCGTCTTCACGTTGTGCGCGACCTGCACGAGGTTATCGAGCCTGGTGCCGGCGCCGATCACCGTGTCGCCCTGGCTGCCGCGGTCCACGCAGGAATTGGCGCCGATCTCGACCCCGTCGCCCAGCACCACGCGGCCGAGCTGGGGCATCGTCTCGAAGCGGCCGTCGGGTGTCACGGCGAAGCCGAAGCCTTCCTGCCCGACCCGCGCGCCGGGATGCAGCACCACGCCGCGCCCGGCCAGGGCATGGGTGATGGAAGCATGCGGGCCGATCCGGCACCCATCCCCAAGCACGACGCCCGGCCCGACATAGGCATGGGCCGAGAGGATGCAGTGCGCGCCGACCTGCGCGCCGGCCTCGACCACCGCGTAGGCGCCGATCTCGCAGCCCGGGCCGACGGTCGCGTCGGGGTCCACCACTGCCGTCGGGTGGATTCCCGCCCGTGGCGACGGGCGCGGATGCAGCCGGGCCGCGATGCGGGCGAAGCCGAGATAGGGCTGCGCGGTCACGATCGCGGCGACGCCGGCCGGCAGCTTTTCCACGAAATCGGCCGACAGGACCACTGCCGCCGCCCGCGTGCCGGCGAGTTGCGCCGCATAGCGCCGGTTGTCGAGGAAGGAGACCTCCTGCGGTCCCGCACCGTCGAGCGGTCCCACGCCGGCGACGCGCGCGCCGGGATCGCCGCCGCGCAACTCGCCGCCGGCGATCGCCGCAGCCTCGGACAGGCTCAGCGCCGGGCCGGCGGCATGGAAGCGCGGGTCGGCCGCCACCGCGCGCGGCTCAGCGCGAGGGCTGCGGCGCCGGCGGGCGGGCCGGGGCGGGCGCCGGGGCATTGGCCGGGCGCGGGGCGGGAGCCGGGGCGGGGGCCGGCGCCTCGGCCGCGGCGGCTTCCGGCGGCATCTGCCCCTCGGCGGGCAGGTTCACCGTCCGCAGCACGCGGTTGAGCTGCGCCGTGACCTCCTCCGTGATGTCGAAGCCGGCGTCGTTGAAGATGATGAGCGGCCGCGGCAGCACGAGGTTCACCCCGCGCGAGGACGCGACCTGCCGGATCACCGCGCCGAGCGCCTGCTCGATCTGCTGGAGGCCGACCTGGGTCGAGGCCTCGATCGCGCGCTGGCGGTCGCGGAAGATGCGCTGGCTGTCGGTGATGCGGTCCTGCAGCTGGCGCTCGCGGTCGCGCAGCACCTCGGGCGGCAGGGTGGCGCGGGCGCCGGCGAGGGCCTGCTGCTCCTCGCGCCAGCGGCCCTGCTCGCGCTGCAGGTCGTCGTTCAGCCGGGCGCGGCGGCGCTCGATCTCCTCGCGCACCTGGTTGAAGGCAGCGGAGAGGCGGTTGACCTCCTGCACGTCCAGCATGGCGATGACCGGCGCTGGGGGGCGCTGGCCGGCCGCGGGGCGCTGCCCCGGCGGCTGTGCCTGGCCGGGCTGGCCCGGCCGCTGCTGGGCCGGCTGCGCCTGGCCCTGGCCCTGGGGCCGCTGCTGGCCCGGAATGAACCAGTCCTGGCCCTGCTGCTGGCCGAGGGCGGGTCCGGGCGCCAGCCAGGCCGCCAGGGGCAGCGCGAGCAGGAGGCCGGGAAGAAGGGGGCGCAGACGCATGAAGTATGGTTTCCCGTGGATAGTCAGAAGCGCGTGCCGAAGCCGAAGCGCACGAGCTGGGTCACGTCGTAGCTTTCCTTCACCAGCGCCTGGGCGACGTCGACGTTGATCAGCCCCGCCGGCGTGCGCCAGGACAGGCCGACGCCGGCGCCGACGCGGATGAGCTGGCTGTCCGCCACCGTCGGGCCCGACACGCCGGGGTTGGTCAGGCTGCCGACATCGACAAAGGCGCGGCCGAGCAGCCCGAGTTCCTGCGGCAGCGGCAGCGGGAAGCGGAACTCCGAGGAGCCCGTCCAGATGAAGCGGCCGCCGAGCGCGCCGTTGTTGCCCGCGGACAGGTCGCGCGGGCCGGCGCCCGCGAGCTGGAAGCCGCGGAGGTTGTCGCCGCCAAGGAAGAAGCGGTCGATGATGCGCTCCTGCACCCCGCCCCAGGGGCTCAGGATGCCGGTGCCGGCATTGAAGACGAGCACGTAGTCGGGGTCGCCGAGCAGCCTCTCAAACGGGATGTAGTAGGCGACGTCGAGGCGGCCGCGCAGGTAGTTCACGTCGCCGCCGATGCCCGCGAAGTCGCCGCCGAGGCGCACGATGTAGCCCGACTTCGGCTCCACGCGGTTGTCGCGGCGGTCGTAGGCCATCGTCGTGCTGATCTGCGACAGCAGCGTCTCGCCCTGCTGGGCGATGATGAAGGGGCTGGCCGATGTGGTGAGGTCGTAGATGTTCCGCTGCACCAGGCTGTACGACCAGCCCTGCCGCAGGAACTCGTTGAACTCGTAACCCGCCCGCGCCACGAAGCCGTAGCGGCGCTCGTTGTAGCCCGCGACCGTCTGGAGGTTGCGGTTGAGGTAGAAGATGTCCGCGCCCGCCGCCAGGTTGCGGCCGAGGAAGGCCGGGTCGGTGATGCCGAAATCCACCTGGCTGCGCCGCTGCGCCAGCACCGCCTGGAGGCGTGCATCCACGCCGGTGCCGAGGAAGTTTCGCTCGCGGATGCCGAAATCCGCGAGGAAGCCGGCGTCGGTCGAGAAGCCGCCGCCCAGCGAAACCTCGCCCGTCGGGCGCTCCGCGACGGAGGTGTTGAGCATTACGCGGTCGGGGCGCGAGCCGGGGCTCGGCTGGACGTCCACGTTGCTGAAGAAGCCGAGGTCACGCAGGCGCTGGCGCGACCGGCGCAGCAGCGCCGCATTCAGCGGGTCGCCTTCCGCGACGCGGAACTCGCGGCGGATGACGCGGTCCTCGGTGCGGGTGTTGCCGCTGATCTCGATGCGCTCGACATAGGTCCGCGGACCCTCGCCGATCTCGAAGACGATGTTGACGCTCTGCGCCGCGCGGTCGCGGTTGATACGCGGGCGCACCTCCACGAAGGGCTGGCCCTGCAGCGCCGGGCTTTCCGTGATGGAATCCACGGCGCGTTCCACCGCCTCGCCGTCATACCAGTCGCCGGTCGAGATCGGCAGGGAGCCGCGGATGCGGTCGGTGTCCACGTTGCGCAGCGTGGTCGTCACCTCGACCGTGCCGACGCGGTAGCGGGTGCCTTCGTTGATCGTGAAGGTCACGAAGAAGCCGCTGCGGTCGGGCGCGAGTTCGGCCGTGGCGTTGGACACCTCGACGTCGGCGTAGCCGCGGCGGAGGTAGTAGCGGCGGATCAGCTCCTTGTCGAAGTTCAGCCTCTCCGGGTCGTAGATGTCGGAGGAGGAGAACAGGCGGTACCACGCCTCCTCGCGCGTCTGGATGACGTCGCGCAACGTGCGGTCGGAATAGGCGGTGTTACCGACGAAGCTGATGCGGCTGATCAGCGCGGCGGGGCCTTCGTTGATCTCGAAGACGACGTCCACCCGGTTCTGGTCGAGCTGGATGATCTTCGGCTCCACCGTCGCGGCGAAGCGGCCGCGGCGGGCGTAGAGCTCGGTGATCAGGCCGCGGTCGTACTGTGCGGCCTGCGGCGTGAAGACGGCGCGCGGCTTCAGCGTCAGCAGGGGCAGGATGTTGTCGTCGGAGACCTTGCTGTTGCCCTCGAGCGCGACGCGGTTGACGATCGGGTTCTCCTCGACGTTCACGGCGATGCGGTCGCCGTTGCGCGTGACGGTGACGTCGCGGAAGAGACCGGTGGCGAACAGCGTCCTCAGGCTGCGGTCGAGCCGGTCCGCGTCGAAGCGGTCGCCCGGCTGCAGCAGCATGTAGGAGCGGATGGTGTCTGCTTCGATGCGCTGGTTGCCGGTGACGTCGATCCCGCGCACGGCCTCGCCGGCCGGGACGGCGGGGCGGGCTTGGGGCGCTGGGGTCACAGCGGCCGGCCTGGCCGCGGGCGCGGCGGTCGGGCTGCGCGGTCGCGGCGGCTGCTGCGCCTCGGCGGGCAGCGAGGCAACGACCGGCAGGAAGAGGCTCGCGACGAGGAGAATGAGCCGGATGGCGGCCAAGGCGGACTTCCCTGGGGCGTGAGGAGCAGGCTTGTTCCTAGCCGAAGCCACCCCGCCCCGCCACCCTCGGACGCCCGCACGCCGCGTTTCGCGGGATTTCAGCGCCCTGCAGAGCGTCGCGACTCCGGCGACTCGCCGCCGGAGGCGCGGCTCAGCCGAACAGGCCGGCCGCCCAGCGCACCACGCCCAGATTCGCGAGGTCGTTCCAGGTCGCGAAGACGAAGAGCGCCATCAGCACCGCGAACCCCGCGCGGAAGCCGAGTTCCTGCGCCCTGGGCGGCAGGGGCCGGCCGCGGATCGCCTCCGCCGCGTAGAACAGCAGGTGGCCGCCATCCAGGATCGGGATGGGGAACAGGTTGATCAGGGCCAGGTTCACCGACAGCACCGCCATGAACGTGATCAGGCTGGCGAAGCCGAGCTTCGCGGCCTCGCCCGCGATCTTGCCGATACCGAGCGGCCCGCCGAGGTCGTCCGTGCCGCGGCTGCCCGTGATCATCTGCCCGACCGCGTGCAGCGTCTGGGTGGACACTTCCCAGGTCTGGACGGCGCCGGCCCATAGCGCGCTGAAGGGGTCGAGCCGCTCGAACTGCGCGGCGCCGGCGGTCACGCCGAGCACGCCGACGCTCCGCTCCCCGTTCGTCCGGGCCTCGGGCGTGATACGCAGGCTGCGCTCCCGGCCCTCCCGCTCGACGGTGACGGCAACCTCCTGCCCCGCGCGGGGCTGGATGTGGCGCTGCACCTGGTCGAAGCGGCTGATGGGCTGGCCGTCCAGGGCGACGATGCGATCGCCCGGCAGCAGCCCGGCGCGCTCGGCCGCCGAGTTCTCCATCACCGTCCCGATCGCGGTGGTGGCGCGCGGGATGCCGACCGTGCCGTAGACCAGGCCGAACAGCACCGCGGCGAGCAGGAAGTTCGCGATCGGCCCGGCGGCCACCACGATAGCGCGGTCCCGCACCGGCTTGTCATGGAAGGTCTCGCCCGCGCGCCAGCTCGCCTTGACCTCCTCGCTGACGTCGCCCGGCTGTTCCTGCCCGTGCAGCTTCACGTAGCCGCCGAGCGGGATCCAGCCGATCCGCCATTCCGTCCCGCGCACATCCATCCAGGAGGTGATCGGCCGGCCGAAGCCCACGGCGAAGCGCTCGACATGGATGCCCCGCCAGCGGGCGGCGAGGTAGTGGCCGAGCTCGTGGATGAAGACGAGCACGCCAAGCACCACGACGAAGGCGAGGACGGTGCGGATCGGGTCGGGCAGGAAGTCCAACGCTTGTCTCCGTGGGCCTCCCGGCCCGGTCTTGGAGCGGGTCGCCTGGCGGCGACAGCCCCTCCTCCAGATCTTCAGGCGAGCGCCGCCCTCGCCTCCGCCCTGCGGGCAGCCTCGGCGCGGGCGGCGGCATCGAGGGCGATGAGCCCGTCGAGCCCCGCCGGCGAGGCCGCCGGCAGCCCGGCCATCGTCTCCTCCACCACCGCGGCGATGTCGAGGAAGCCGATGCGCCGGTCGAGGAAGAGGCCGACCGCCGTCTCATTCGCGGCATTCAATATGGTGGGCGCGCCCCCGCCCGCCAACAGCGCTTCGCGCGCCAGGCGCAGCGCGGGGAAGCGGATGGGGTCGGGGGCGAAGAAATCCAGCCGGGCCAGGGCCGCCAGGTCCAGGCGGGGTATCTCCGCCATCATGCGCCGCGGCCAGGCGAGCGCATGCGCGATCGGGGTCCGCATGTCGGGGCTGCCGAGCTGGGCCAGGATCGAGCCGTCGGCATACTGCACCATGCCGTGAACGGCGGATTGCGGGTGCACCAGGACCTCGATCCGCTCCGGGGCAAGGCCGAAGAGCCGCGCCGCCTCGATCACCTCGAGCCCCTTGTTCATCATGGTGGCGCTGTCGACCGAGATCTTGGCCCCCATGGACCAGACGGGGTGCTTCAGTGCCTGGTCCGGAGTTACGCGGGCCATGCGCTCCAGCGGCCAGTCCCGGAAGGGGCCGCCGGATGCCGTCAGTACGATCTTCTCTATGCCCTTCCCGTCGCAGCCCGCCAGGCACTGGAAGACCGCGTTGTGCTCGGAATCCACCGGCAGCAGGGTCGCCCCACCCCGCTTCGCGGCGTCGAGCACCAACTCGGCCGCGCAGACCAGGCTTTCCTTGTTGGCCAGCGCCAGCGTCCCGCCGCGGGCGAGTGCCGCGAGTGTGGAGCGCAGCCCGACCGCGCCAACGATCGCGGCCATGGTCCAGTCCGCCGGCCGCGCCGCGGCTTCCACCACGGCCTCCGCGCCGGCGGCGACCTCGGTCCCGCTGCCGGCCAGCGCGTCCTTGAGCGCGGCGAAGCTGCCGGGGTCGGCGACGACCGCGAGCCGCGCTCGGAAGCGGCGGGCCTGGGCGGCGAGCGTCTCGACGTCGCGGTTGGCGACCAGCGCCTCGATGCGGAACTCGCCGGGCGCCGCGGCCTCCACCAGCGTCATGGTGGAGCGGCCGATCGACCCGGTCGCGCCGAGGATCGTCAGGCTGCGCATCACCAGCCCCAGAGCACCCGACCATAGCCGAGGCTGAAGGACAGCAGCGCGGCGACCGGCGCCGCGGCGAGCACGCCGTCCATCCGGTCCAGCAGGCCGCCATGGCCGGGAATGAGGTGGGAGCTGTCCTTCACGTCGAAATGCCGCTTGATCGCGCTTTCCAGGAGATCGCCTGCCTGTGAGGCTACGCCGAGAAGCACGGCGACCGCCACCACGGCGAGCAAGCGCGCCCCCGGAGTGAACGAGGTCGCGCAGACCAGCCCGACCAGCACCGCCGCCAGCAGCCCGCCGGCCGCCCCCGACCAGGTCTTGTTGGGCGAGACCGCGGGCCAGAGCTTCGGCCCGCCGAGGACGCGCCCGGCCATGTAGGCGCCGATGTCGGACGCCCAGACCACCACGAACAGGAACAGGACATTGGCTCGCCCGGCCTCGGTGTCGTGGCGGAGCTCGATCAGCGCGATGCCAGCCAGCCCGATATAGAGCACGCCGGCCGCGAGCCGCGCCGCGGGCTGGGTCAGCGTCTCCGCCATGGACTGGGCGAACCACCAGGTTAGGGCGAAGCCGACCAGCAGCACGAACAGCGCCCAGCGCACGTGGTCGGAGACGGCAAGCGAGCCGGCCGCGAAGACCGCGAGAGGCACGGCCATGCCGGGCATGACCCGCACGCGCCGGCCGCACATATGGACCCATTCCCAGGCCAACAGCGCGATGCCGATGGCGAGCATGCCGGCGAAGGCCTCGGCGCCGAGCCAGATGCAGGCGACGGCGGCGGGGCCGAGGATGGCTGCCGAGATCGCCCGCTTGCGCAGGTCGCCCCAGCGTTTCGCTTTCGCGGCAGCTAGGGCGGCGGCGTCAGACATCGCCAGGCAGCGAAAAGCCCTCTCCACCAATCATGGGGGAGAGGGTTGGGTGAGGGGGAAGCGCGTGACGAAGAGGGCGTTGCTCATCGTCGTCGCCCTCCGCACCCAACCCTCTCCCCCCTGCGGGTGGAGAGGGCATTCGCGTCCGGCCCATCAGGCTGCGCGCGCCCCGAAACGCCGGTCGCGGCGGGAGAATTCGGTGACCGCATCGGCCAGGTGCGCCGCGCCATAGTCCGGCCAGAGCACGTCCTGGAAGACGAACTCCGCATAGGCGGCCTGCCAGAGCAGGAAGTTGGAGATCCGCTGCTCGCCGGAGGTGCGGATGATCAGGTCGGGATCTGGCATCCCCGCCGTGCCGAGGAAGCCGCCGAACATCCGCTCGTCCACAGCGTCGGCATCGAGTTCGCCGGCCGCCACGCGCCGCGCAATCTCCCGCGCCGCACTCGCAATCTCCGCGCGGCCGCCATAGGACAGCGCGACGTTCAGGTTGAGCCGCGTGCCCGACGCCGTCGCGGCCTCCGCCCGCTCGATGGCGCGCACGAGCTCCGGCCCGAATCGCTCGCGCTCTCCGATGACGCGGAGCCGCACGCCTTCCCGCACCAGACGCGCGACCTCCGTGTTGAGGTAGTGGCGCATCAGCAGGGTCAGGTCCTGCACCTCGTCCGGCGGCCGGCGCCAGTTCTCCGAGGAGAAGGCGAAGAGCGTCAGCCAGCCGATGCCGGCTTCGGCCGCGGCCTCGATGGCACGCCGCGCGGCCTCGGCGCCGGCCTTGTGGCCGAGCGCGCGCGGCAGGCCCCGGGCGGCGGCCCAGCGGCCGTTGCCGTCCATGATGATGCCGACATGACGCGGCACGGCAGTGGCCCCGCCGGCCGCGAGCGCCGGGTTCGCGGCTGCGCCCATCCCGTCCATGGCTGCGATCCGGACGATCAGCTCGTCTTGATGTCCTTTTCCTTCTCGGCCAGCGCAGCGTCGATCTGCTTGATGTGCGCGTCGGTCATTTTCTGCACCTCGTCGCTCCAGCGCTTCACGTCGTCCTGGCTGGCCTCGGACTTCTTGTCCTTTTCCCAGCCCTTCACGGTCTCCATCCCGTCGCGGCGCACGCCGCGCGTCGCCACGCGCGCGGCCTCGGCGTATTTCGCGGCGGTCTTGGCGAGCTCGTTGCGGCGTTCCTGGGTCAGCGGCGGCAGCGGCACGCGGATGACCTGGCCCTCCGCCATCGGGTTCAGCCCGAGGCCTGAATCGCGGATTGCGACCTCCACCTGCTTGGTGATGGAGCGGTCGAAGACCTGCACCGACAGCAGTCCCGGCCCGGCGACGGAGATGTTCGCGACCTGGTTCAGCGGCTGGTTGGTGCCATAGGCCTCGACGCGGATCGGCTCGAGCAGCGCGGGGCTCGCACGGCCGGTGCGCAGGCCCGCGAACTCCTTCCTCAGCGTCTCCATCGCGCCATCCATGCGGCGCTGCAGGTCGGCCTTCAGCGTCGGAAAATCGGCGGGCATGCCGTTCTTTCCCCCGTTCTTCTCATGGGTCGATCACGGTTGTGAACTTCCCCTCGCCCTTCATCACGGCGGTGAAGCTGCCGGGCTCGTGGATGTTGAACACGACGATGGGAAGCTTGTTCTCACGCGCCAGGCTGATCGCGGCGGCGTCCATCACCGCGAGATCGCGCGCGAGCATGTCTAGGTAGGTGAGCGTGACATAGCGCTCGGCCTTCGGGTTCTTGCGCGGGTCGGCGGAATAGACGCCATCCACCTGCGTGCCCTTCAGCAGCGCATCGCAGCCCATCTCGGCCGCGCGCAGCGCCGCCGCGGTGTCGGTGGTGAAGAACGGGTTGCCCGTGCCGGCCGCGAAGATCACGACGCGGTTCTTCTCCATGTGCCGGATGGCGCGGCGGCGGATGAAGGGCTCGCAGAGGCTCGCCATGTTGATCGCGGACTGCACGCGGGTGTGCACGCCGACCTTCTCCAGCATGTTCTGCATCGCCAGCGCGTTCATCACCGTCGCCAGCATGCCCATGCCGTCGGCCTGGGCGCGGTCCATCCCGGCGGAGGCGCCGGCGATGCCGCGGAAGATGTTGCCGCCGCCGATCACCAGGCAGACCTGCACCCCGAGGTTCACGACGTCGCGGATGTCGGTCGCGATCTGGTTCAGCGTCTTGAGGTCGAGACCATAGTCGCGCGCACCCATCAACGCCTCGCCGGAGACCTTGAGCAGCACGCGCCTGTAGCGGGGGGTCTCGGTCATCGGGGCTCCAGAGGGGACGGCCGGACGCGCTTCCGGACGGCGCGGAACATAGGCGCGGGGTTGTGGCAACGGCAAGGCACGCGGGCACGACGGGGGCGCACGGGCACCGGCCCGGAATCAACGACTTGAAGCGCCCACGAGCACGAAGCTTGCCCCGTCCCGCTGCGCGATTTCCCTCCGCCGCGAGCGGGGGAGGGTCAGGGTGGGGGTCAGCGGCGCATCGGCCCGTATCGCGCGACTCGGGGCGAAGGGGCCGCTGACCCCCTCCCCGGCCCTCCCCCGCGTGCGGGGGAGGGAGTGAGGCTCACCCCTTCGACATCGCGGCCACCTCGGCCGCGAAATCGGTGGTCTCCTTCTCGATGCCCTCGCCGAGCTTGAAGCGACCGAAGCCCGTCAGCTTGCCGCCGGCCTTGGACACGATCTGCTTCACGCGGCTCTCGCCGTCATGCACCCAGACCTGCTCGAGCAGCACCACTTCCTCGTAGTACTTGCGGATCCGGCCCTCGATCATCTTCTCGATGATGGCGGGCGGCTTGCCCGACGCGGCGGCCTGCTCGCGCAGCACGTTCTTCTCGCGCTCGAGCTCCGACGGCTCGACGCCCGTGATGTCGAGCGCCGTCGGGCTGGTCGCCGCGACATGCATGCCGACCTGGCGGCCGAGCGCTTCCATCGCCTCGAACTCGTTCGCGGCTTCCAGCGCGACCAGCACGCCGATCTTGCCCAGACCCGGCTTCACCGCGTTGTGAACATAGGTCGCGACCACGCCCGACGGGACGTGCAGCACCTTGGCGCGGCGGATCGTCATGTTCTCGCCGATGGTGGCGATCAGCTGCGTCAGCTCATCCTGGGTGGTGTGCATCTTGCCCGGGAACTTCGCGGATTTCAGCTTCTCCACGTCCTCGCCGACGGACAGCGCGAGGCCTGCGACTTCCGCGACGAAGGCCTGGAACAGCTCGTTGCGCGCGACGAAGTCGGTCTCGGCATTCACCTCGACCATCGCAGCCACGTTCGGACCGGATGCGACGCCGATCAGGCCCTCGGAGGCCACGCGCCCGGACTTCTTCGCCGCGGCGGAGAGGCCCTTCTTCCGCAGCCAGTCAATCGCGGCTTCCATGTCCCCGCCCGACTCAACCAGCGCCTTCTTGCAGTCCATCATGCCCGCACCGGTGCGCTCGCGCAGTTCGCGCACCATGCCCGCGGTGATCTCGGCCATCTTCGTCACTCCCGATCAGGTCGGTCCAATGCAGTCGGGCCGAGGCGCCATGCCCCGGCCCGTGAAGGTCGCGCAGGCGGGGCCCTTTGGCCCCGTCGCCGTCACTCCGCGGCCGGCTGCTCCGCCGGCGCCTCGACAGGCGCCACCTCGGCGGCCACGTCCGGCAGCGCCTCGGCCGGGAGTTCCTCCAGCGCGCCGATATCGGCGCCCGAGGACGACATCGCGCCCGCCAGGCCGTCCAGCACCGCGCCGGAGACCATGTCGCAGTAGAGGTGGATGGCGCGGATCGCGTCGTCGTTGCCCGGGATCGGGTAGGCGATGCCCTTGGGGTCGGCGTTGCTGTCCACCACGGCCACGACCGGGATGCCGAGCTTGTTGGCTTCCTCGATCGCCAGCTTCTCCTTCACCGTGTCGATGACGAAGATGATGTCCGGCAGGCCGCCCATGTCCTTGATGCCGCCGAGCGCGCGGTCGAGCTTCTCCTTCTCGCGCGTCAGCATCAGGACCTCCTTCTTGGTCAGGCCCTGCACGTCGCCGCCGAGGCGCTCCTCCATCTGCTTCAGGCGCTTGATGCTGCCCTGGATGGTCTTCCAGTTCGTCAGCATGCCGCCGAGCCAGCGGTGGTTCACGTAGTACTGGCCGCAGCGCGCCGCGGTCTCCGCGACGTATTCGGCCGCGGCCTTCTTGGTGCCGACCATCAGCACGCGGCCGCCGCCCGCGACGACGTCGCGGATGGCGCGCAGCGCGCGGTCCATCATCGGCACGGTCTGCTGCAGGTCCAGGATGTGGACCTGGTTGCGGACGCCGAAGATGTAGGGCGCCATCCGGGGGTTCCAGCGGCGCGTGTGGTGGCCGAAATGGACGCCGGCCTCGAGCAGGCCGCGCAGCGTGACGTCGGGCATCGCCATGGGCGAAGTTCCTCGCTTCCAGAGTGGTCCGGTTGAGCCTCCGCGGCGCCATCCCCGACCTTGAAGTGCGGGAGGAGGACCGGACCCTTTCGACCCCGAGAGGCTGGAAGGGTGCACCGCGTGCGGATTTACCGGCGCAAGGTCTCCCCGGCGCCGGCGGGCGGCTTATGGGCCTACGCGGGCGGAATGGCAAGCTTATCGCAACCCCGGCCAGGGTTTATCCTGTCGGCCGGATGCGCGTCCTGGTCGTCTCCCCCACCCCGACTCACCCGCAGGACGCCGGCAACCGGGCGCGGATCCATGCCGTGCTGTCGGCGCTCAAGGCGGCCGGCCATTCCATCCATCTCTGCCTCCTGATGCGGGAGAACCCCTCGGCGGAGGCGCTGGCCGCCATGCGCGCGGCCTGGGACCAGGTGTTCGAGGTCCCGCACGACCGCGCGAAGGAGGCCCGCAGCCTCGGCGAGGTCAATGCCCTGGATGACTGGATCCTGCCGGAAACTGAGGCAGCCTTTGCCGTGCTCGCCGCGCGGCAGCCCGGCTTCGACCTGGTGCTGGTGGAATATGTCTTCCTCTCCCGCGCCTTCGACTTCTTCCCCGGTGCGGTGAAGGTGCTCGACACCCATGATCTTTTCGCCGGGCGGGCAGAGCGGCTGGCCGTGCTCGGCCTCGAGAACCGCTTCTTCGCGACGATAGAGGCCGAGGAGACGCGGGGCCTCGACCGCGCCGACCTGGTGCTGGCGATCCAGGCGGAGGAGGCTGAGGCGTTCCGGGCGCGGACGAGGGCGGTGGTGACGACGCTCGGCCACCTGCCCTGGGACGACCGCCCGCCCCTGGCGTCCCGGATCGCCCCCTGGCCGGTGACGATCGGCTATCTCGGCAGCGCCAATCCCCTCAACACCCGCGCGCTTGGCCGCTTCCTGGGGGCGCTGGACCTCGGCCGCCTCGACGCGGATGGAGGCGAGGTCGCGGTCGCCGGGGCGGCCGGGCGGGGGCTGACGGAACAGCCGGGCCTGCGGCTGCTGGGCCCGGTCGCGGACGCCGACGCGCTCTATGCGGAATGCGACATCGTCGCCAACCCGCACGAGGGCGGCACGGGTTTGAAGATCAAGACGGTCGAGGCGCTGACCCGCGGCCGGCCGGTGATCGGCACGGCGGAGGCCTTTGCCGGCCTGCCCGCCGAGGCGCCCTTCCACCGCTGTGCCGACGCGGCGGAGGTCGCCCGCGTCGCGCAGGACTGCATCGCGGACCCGTCGCGGCGGACGGCGGTGGAAGCGGCTTCCGGCGCGCTCGCCGCCCGCTATCGTGCCGAGGTGTCGTCGCAGCGCGCGGCCCTCGGCTCGCCTTCGGCGCTGGCACGGCTGCTGGACCCGCCGCGGCTGCTGCTCGTCACCGACGTGCCGTTCTGGGAGGCGCGCCTCGGCAACCACCAGCGGATCGCGTCGCTGGCCCGCGCCGCGCGGCGCGCGATGGACCTCGACCTCTTCTTTTGCGCGCCGCTGACGGAGGACGAAAGGGCCGCCGCCCAGGCCGTGCTCGGCCCCCGCGCGCGGATCTCCGCCGCGACGCCGGAGGAGCCCGCCGATCCGCCGCACGGCCTGACGCCCTTCGAGCGTGCGCGCTTCGACGGCGCGGTCTTCGCAGCGCTGCGGCGCCACCTGGCCGCGCATCCGCCGCGCGCCGTCCTGATCGAATACGTCCGCCTGTCCTGGCTGCGTCGCGCGGCGGACGGGACGACGCCGGCGATCCTTGACACGCATGACGTGATGTCGCTTCGCGCCGCCAATTTCCGGCATTTCGGGCGCGAGCATTTCCTCGAGATCACGACCTCCGAGGAACTGCGGATCCTCGACGGCTTCGACCTGGTGTTGGCGATCCAGCCGGAGGAGGCGCGCTGGCTCGACGCGCTGCTGCCCGGCAAGGTCCTACTGGCGCCGCATGCGCTGCTGGCGCTGCCGCGCGCGACCGGTTCGGGCGGGGCGCGCATCGGCTTCCTCGGGGGCGACAGCCCGATGAACCGCGACGGGCTGCACTGGCTGCTGGAGCAGGTCTGGCCGGAGATCGCCCCGCTCGGCGCCGAACTCCATGTCGCGGGCGGGATCTGCGCGTCGGTCGCGCCGGCGCCGGGCCTTGTGCTGGATGGCGAGGTCACCGACCAGCACGCCTTCCTCGGCACGCTCGACATCGCGGTGAACCCCGTCTTCTTCGGTGGCGGGCTCAAGATCAAGACGGTGGAATACCTCGCCCACGGCCTGCCCAGCGTGCTGACCGCGGAAGCGCTGTTCGGCGTCACAGGCGGCACGGACGAGGCCTATCTGCTGGCGGAGAACCGCGACGCTTTCGTCCGCCATCTCGCCGCGCTGCTGCGCGACGGCGACATGCGTGCGCGGATCGGCACCGCCGCGCAGGCCTTCGCACGGCGGCACTTCGGCGCCGATGCGCTCGATCCCGCGATGCGCGCCATCGCCGCGCTGGCCCGCGCGACGCCGGCATGAGGGCGCAGCGCCTTTCGCGCCTGCTGGCCCTGCTGCCCTCGACGCGGATGGGCGGGACCGAGCGCCACACCGCCGAGCTTTGCGCCCGCATTGCCGCGCGCACCGGCATGGCGGTGGACCTCGCGGCCGAGCCCGCGCTGCACGAGGCGCTGTCGCGCCTGCTGCCGGGCGGCGTCGCGCTGCACGAGGCCGCGCTCGGCGATCGCGCGCGGCAGGACGCGGAAACCAGGCGTCTTCTGGCAACGCTGCGCCCCGACGCCGCCTATGCCGCCCTGCCCTGGCCCGACGCGGCGGACGGCATCCTGCCCGCGCTCGCCGGCCTGCCGCGGACGGTGCTGCTGCATCTCGCCCCGGAGGCGCCGGCGCCCGAGACACCGCCCGCGCTGGCACTGGACGGCGCGGTCGTCGCCGCCGTCTCCGCCCCCGTTGCGCGCCGTGCAGAGCGGGCGTGGGGTCTCGCGTCCGGATCCGCCGTCGTGCTGCCCAACCCCGCGCCGCGCCCACGCCCGCATGACCGCGGCATCGCCCGGGCGACGCTACGGGGCGGGCTCGGCCTCGCGCCCGACCAGCCGCTGCTGCTCTTCGTCGGCCGGCTCGAGGAAGCGAAGGGCGCCGACATGCTGCCCGACATCTGCGACCGCCTGCCGCTGACCATCGCGATCGGCGGCGACGGGCCGATGCGCGCCGAGCTCGACGCCGTCGCGGCCGGCGATCCGCAGGGGCTGATTCGGATGCTCGGGCCGCTCGCCGATCCCTCGCCCTGGTTTCGCGCGGCGGACCTGCTGCTGATGCCGTCCCGCCTGGAAGGCGCGCCGCTGGTCTTCCTGGAAGCCGCCGCGTATCGCCTTCCCGTCGTCGCAACCACCGCCGCGCTGGAAGCCCTCGGCGAGGACGCGCCGCGGCTTGCCCGCAT
The DNA here is from genome assembly GCF_050563545.1 of Falsiroseomonas sp. HW251. Classification (NCBI taxonomy): domain Bacteria; kingdom Pseudomonadati; phylum Pseudomonadota; class Alphaproteobacteria; order Acetobacterales; family Roseomonadaceae; genus Falsiroseomonas; species Falsiroseomonas sp. HW251. Next base: position 92,878 of record NZ_JBNXUM010000016.1, on the reverse strand, counting down.
CGCCGCCGCCGACACCGCGTCGGGCATGGCGGAGGCGATCCGCGCCGCGCTGGACGACCCCGACGGCACCGCCGCACGCGTGGAGGAAGCCGCCGCCTTCGCCGCGCGCCAGGACTGGGACCGCACGGCGGCGCAGGCGCTCGGCCTGCTGCGCGCCGCCATGCTCGCCGACGGCGGAGCCGCGGCGGCATGATCGGGCTGCGCATCACGGCCGACGCGCTGGCCGAGATCGAGGCCGGCGCTCCCGCCATCGTGCTCGGCCCCGGCATGCCCGCGCCGCCCGCACCGATCCTCTCGCTCGAGCTGCGCGATGGCGTGCTGGCGCGGCCGGGCGGATCCACCGCGCGGCAATTGCCGCTGCCGGACCGGGCACGGCCGCAGGCGCTCCTCGCCACGCCGGACGACGCCGCGGCGCTGCTGCCGCTGCTGCCGGCCGGGCTTCCCGTCGCAGGCGATGCCGCCTCGCTCGCCGGGATCTTGGCCGCCGCGCTTGGCCAGGTCCGGAAAGCAGCGCTTGCCGCTGAAGCAGAGCGCGACCTGCTGCGCCGAGCTCTCGGCGATGCCGAGCCATGCGCGACCAGCGTGCTGGACCGGCCGCCCGATCTCGGCAACGCCGAGCCGCCCCTGGCTGTGGCGCTCGGCCGCGCCGCCGAGGGCCTTTGCGGCATCGCGCTTCACGTCGCCCATCCCGGGCGCGGCGGCCTGCTGGTGCGGCTCCTCGCCGGCGAGACCCTGCTCGGCCGCTGGCTCGTGCCGGAGGGCGCGACCGCCCCGGGCTGGCTGGCGCTCGACCTGCCGGAACCCGCGCCGCCCGGCCCCGCCGAGGCGCGCATCGACATCCTGGCCGAGGGCCCCGACCCGCCGCGCCTGTCGCTCGCCGCCGAGGCCCCTGCCCTGCGCGCGCTGACAGCGCCAGCCGGCTGGTCGCTGCTGCCGCAGCATTTCGACTGGGCGTCCCGCGGCGCCCGCCTGCCCGCGCTGCCGATGCCGCTGCCCGCCGCCGTGCTGCAGGCTGCCGAGGTGCAGGGCGCCGTGGCGAGCCTTGTCGGCCTCGGCGAGGAAGCGCCGCGCCTGCTGCTGGACCTCGCGCCCGGTGCCGACGCCACGGTCGCCTTCCCTCCGGTCGCGCCGGGCCCGGCCGACCTGCTGCGCGCGCGCCTCGCGTTGCGCCGGGGTGAGGGCGTCGAAGCCGCGCTGGCGGTGGCGGATCGCTCGACCCTCCCGCGCGCGCTCGCCGCCGAGGACGAGGTCGCCCTGCCCTTGCCGCCGGCCGCGATGGTCAGCATCACGCTGGTGCTGCGCAACCCTTGCACGCGGCCCGCGGCAGTGGAGATCACCGCCCTGGCGCTGCAGGCCGGTGCTGCCGGCGAGCCGCAGCGCCTGCCCGTCGCACCGCCCGCGGCCGCGGCGCCGCGACCCGGCATCCTCCCGGCCCTGCCGCCGGCGCCGCCGCGCTCCGCCGCGCCGATGCGGATCGCCGCGCCGGCCGGCTACACCGCATTGCGCGTGCACCAGCATCTCCTCGGCGCCAACGGGGCCTATCGCCATCTCGACATCGGGCTCGTCGCGCTGTCCGCGGGCGACGCGCTCTGGCGGCGCGCGCGCTTCAAGCTGTTCGACCGGCGCGGCGTGGTCGGCCTGGAATTCCGTGAGGCCGCGGGCTGGCCCGCCATGTTCGGGATCTGGCCCGAGGGCGGCCGCGACCAGTACGGCCGCTTCTGGCGCGTGGAAACGGAGGACATATCGGCCTCGCTCCGCGCGCTTGCCCCCGGGCGCGACCGCGCCTTCGTGGCGGCCGTGCTGGAAGTGCTGCCCGGCGTCGCCCTGCGCGCCGCCGCGGAAGCCGGGCTCGGCACCGCCGACGCCGAGGCCTGGGTCGCGCGCGCCCGGCGCCTGGCCGCCGCAGTCGCCACCAGCGAAGGCTGACGTAGCGGCGCCGGAATGGCGCATGCCGTATCGAACCCGAGGCGTGGTCCCGCCGTTGTGCCCGCGATGCGCCATGCGGCGCGAGCCCGCGATCGGCCCGGATGTGCTCACCGAAAGGGGCACGTCGGGCCGTGAATCGCCGGGCCAGGAAACAGCGGATCCGCACCGGGCCGACGGCAGTCGGCCCGGTGCGTATCGAGCCAGCACGGAGCGGCAGCCATGAGCGACCCGACCAACCCCTTCGCGTCCGAACGCCAGGGCACCGGCACGACCGGCAGCGGCACGCGCAGCAGCACGGGCAGCACCTCGGCCAGCGCCGGAGAGACGCTGCGCGAAGGTGCGCGCCAGGTGCGCGACGCCGCGTCCTCCGCGGCGGAACAGGCGAAGTCTGCTGCGGAACAAGCGAAGCATGAAGCCACGGGGCTGCTCGACACCGCGAAGGAACGCGCGGCCGGCGTCGCAGAGGAAGGCCGTCGCGCCGGCGCCGAGCAGGCGCAGGGCATCGCGCGCGCCGTGCATCGCGCCGCCGACGAACTCGACCGCGACAGCCCGACGGTCGCGCGTATGCTGCACGATGCCGCGGGGTCCATCGACGGCATGGCCCGCGCGCTGCGCGAGCAGAGCCCCGGCGAGATGATGCGCGGCGCCGAGCAATGGGCGCGTCGCCAGCCCTATGTCTTCTTCGGCGTCGCGGCGCTCGCCGGCTTCGCGCTGGCGCGCTTTGCGCGGTCCTCCGCGAGCCAGGCCGGCTCCTACCGCACGCAGGGCTACGGCGGCGGCTCACAGGGCATGGGCCATGGTCGCGTAGGCGCCATGCCCGGCGCGCCGAGCGCGGGGCACGAGGTCGGCGGCGCGACCGGCGCGCCGGGCTGGGTCGCGGATGAGAGCGGAACGCCCCGCCCCGCCACCATGGCTGCGGCGAGCCTCGGCGGCGCCGCGGCGCAGCGCCCGTCGGGAACGACCGGCGGCACCGGCGGCGTCGCGGGCGGCCCCGGCAGCACGGGCTGAGGAGGCGCGGCGATGTCCTCGCAATACGACCCGAACCGCTACGAGCCTGCACGTCCCGTCAACGACGACGCGCGGAGCGTGCCGCAGCTCATCGGTGACATGGTCACCGAGCTGTCCAACCTCTTCCGCAAGGAAATCCAGCTGGCCCGCGCTGAGATGGGCGAGAACATCAGCGAGGCCACCGGGGCCATCCCCGGCATGGCTGGCGGCGCCGCGCTCGCCTTCGGCGGGCTGATCCTGCTGCTCATGGCGCTCGCTGCGCTGGTCTCCCGTCTGCTCGATCTTCCAGCGGGCTGGGGGCTGCTAATCGTCGGCCTCGTCGCCGCGTTGGCGGGCTATGGGCTGATCCGTGGCGGGATGTCGAAGCTGAAGGCGACCAATCTAACGCCAACCCGCACCGCCGAGCAGCTCTCGCGCGATGCCCAGGCCGCGAAGGACCAGGTGACATGAGCAGCAGCACCAATCCCGGCGACCGTTCGGCCGACGAGATCGAGCGCGACGTCGAGCGCAGCCGCGCCCGCCTGGTCGGCACCGCGGAGGAACTGAAACAGCGTGTCTCGCCGGGCAACGTGGCGGACCAGGCGATGGAATGGCTGAGAGGGTCGGGAGGAACGCAATTCATGAGCAATCTCGGTACGACGCTGCGCGACAACCCCATGCCGGTCCTGCTGATCGCAGGCGGCATCGCCTGGCTGGCGATGAGCGGACGGTCGGATTCGCGCGGCTGGAGCGACGGCGGCAGCACGCGCTGGCGCGGCGCCTATGGCGGGGAGGACATGGACGACGGCCCATCGCTCTCGGCCCGCGCAGGCGAGGTCGCGTCCTCGGTGCGAGAGACCGCGGGATCGGCCTGGGAGTCCGCGAAGGAGACGGTGCGTTCCGCGACGGGCTCCGTGACCTCCGCCGCGCAGGACGCGGCCTCGGCCGTCACCGGCGCGGCGCAACGCGCGGGCGAGGCGATCGGCGCGACCGGGCGGAGCACCGGCTATCGCGCCGCGCGTCTCGGCGACACCGCGGATGACTACGGCCGCGGCTTGATGGACGCCTTCGAGCGGCAGCCCCTTCTGTTCGGGGCGCTGGGGCTCGCGGTCGGCGCAACGCTGGGTGCGATCTTCCCGCCGACGGAGGCGGAGAACCGGCTGATGGGCGAGACGCGCGACCAGGTGGCCGATCGCGTCTCCGACCTCGCGGAGGACGCCTATGGCCAGGCGCGCGAAAGTCTCGGCGAGGTCGCGGGCGGGCTGAAGGAGGCGGTCGCGCGGACTGCCGAGCAGGTCACCGGCGCGGCGTCATCGGCGGGGACAGCGCAAGGCGGGTCTGCCACCGGCGTGCCGCCCGCGAAGTCGGGGCCGGAGGGGCGCGGGCCGGTATAGGCCCGGCCCAGGCCGTCCCTCCCCGCGCAAGCGGGGCGGGATGGCCTGACCCTCCCCCGCCAGGGGGGAGGAAAGCGTCTACTTCCTCGCTGCCGGCAGGTCCTCCTCCAACACCGTGATGTGCACGGCGTAGGAGACCTCGCCCTCCTCGTCGTCGCGGTGCACCGTGCCGATGACCTCGTCGTTCACCGACAGCTCGACCGACATCCCCTTCCGCGCCGGCGGCACCAGCGTGACGCGGTCCGAGCCGAGGATGCGGCGCAGATAGGCCTGCACGCGGGCAATGTCGGTGGGTGTCATCTCGGGGTCACTCCGCTCTGCTCCCCGCCCTATGCACCCACGGGCCGGCGGGGTCGAGAGAGGCGCCGGGCCTCAAGCCACGATGCGCCGCCGGGCCGCCCCGGCCACGACACGCAGGTCGGTCGCCAGCCGCCGCGGCCAGCGCCAGCGCGCCTGGGACAGCGCACCGAGCCATCGCCCGTCCAGCGCGGCCTCGGCGACCGCCATCCCGTCCAGCACGTCCTGCCGCTCGGCCGCCAGCGACGCGGCCTCCCGGTCGCCGAGGGAGATTGCGACATGGGCGATCCGCCGGTTGGCGGCGGCCTGGGCGGCCGCGAGGCCCGGCCTGCGGGACACGCTGCCGGTGCGCAGCCGATAGACGTAGTAGGCCTCGGCCGCGAGCATGAAGCGCGCCCCGGCCGCCACGCAGTCGAACAGGAAGGCGAGATCCTCGCTCGCCGGAAGGTTCTCGTCGTAGCCAATGGCGTGGCGGCGCAGCAGGTCGCGCCTGATCAGCGGCTGTGCATAGCCGATCGCGCGCGGCGGTGCGTCCGGCGCACCCGGCCGGTCGCGGCGCAGGATTTCGGCCAAGCCGATCGGCTTCATGGAGGCGGCGGCCGCGCCGAAGTGCCGGCCGAGCGGCAGGCCCGTGTCGAAATCAACGCGCAAGAGGTCGTCCGCCAGCAGGTCGGCGTTGAGCCGTTCCGCCAGCGGCACCAGCCGCCCCAGCCGGTCCGGCAGGAAGAGGTCGTCGGCGTCGAGCAGCGCAATCCAGCGCCCGCGCGCCTGGCGGAAGGCGAGGTTGCGCGCCGCCGCCGGCCCGCCCGCGACGGCACGCCGCAGCGGCCGGATGCGCCGGTCCTCCGCCGCGAAGCCGGTCAGCAGCGGCCAGGTGGAATCCCGGGAGCCGTCGTCCACGACCAGGATCTCGAGATCCTGCAGCGTCTGGTCCTGCGCCGAGCGCAGCGCCGCCGGCAGGAAACCGGCGGCGTCGCGGGCGGGGATGACGACGGAAACAATGGGTTCGACGCTGCTCGGCATGGCGCGCCAACGCCGCCACGGGGAGGCGGGTTTCTGCACCGCAGCAACGATCCGGGCATGCGCCGGGACCACCGCGCTCAGGCCAGGAAGGCCGCGAGATCCCTCCCGATCGCCCGCCAGCCCGGCGCGACGGCATCGTACAGCGCGGCGTCGATCGCGTTGTCCGCGCGAATGCGGGTGACGATCTCCGGTGTCAGCGCCTCGTCCGGCGCATCGCGATTGACGTTCTCCCGCAGCGTGGGATCCGACGCCTCGCCGATCAGCGCGGTCAGCGCGCGGAAGGACAGCGCGTACATCTCCTGCAGGCCGACGAAGGCGTAGGTGCGCAGCAGGTAGTCCGCGCATTCCTCGGGGTCCCGGCCCGCGAGAACCGCGGGCGCGATCAGGTGCTGCGCCGCCTTGTTCCGGTCCCCCTTGAAGTCGAGATAGGCTGGCAGGTCCGGGTACTTCGCCTTGAACTGCTCATGCGGCGGATGCTTGGGCGAGCGCTGGTAGCGGTAGTCCGACAGCACGCGCTCCACGGGGTCGCGCAGGAAGGTGAAGAAGCGCGCCTGCGGCAGCATGGTGCGCATCTCGGCGACGTGTCGGCCCATCAGGTGCCCGGTCGCGAAGCGCGCGGCCGCGGCGGGCCCTGCAAGGAAGGCCTTGACGGCGTCGTCCATCTTGTCGCGGAACAGACGCGTCATGTCTGTGTAGTCCACGACGATGTCCACGGCCGGCGCTAGGCGCCGCACCAGCTCGCCCCGCAGCGACGATCCCGCGGTCTTCGGGACATGGACGAAGATCAGCGCACCGTCGCCGAGCGCCGCGGCGCTGAAGTACGCGTCGAAGCGGCCGGCCAGCAGCAGTTCCATGGGGCGGCGCGCGGCGTCCATCGTTCAGCCCTCGATCAGCCCGCGGACATGCGCCAGCACGAGCTCGGCCGCCTGTTCCGGCGTGCGGCCGACGGTGTCGAGGCGCAGCTCCGGCGCCTCCGGCGGCTCGTAGGACGAGGACACGCCGGTGAAGTTCTGGATCGCGCCGCGCATCGCCTTCGCGTAGAGCCCCTTGGGATCGCGCCTGATGCATTCCTCGATCGGCGTATCCACGAAGACCTCGATGAACTCGCCCTGCTGCATGAGCTCGCGCACCATCCGCCGCTCCGCGCGGAAGGGCGAGATGAAGCTGCAGAGCACGATGAGCCCGGCATCCACGAAGAGCTTCGCAACCTCGCCCACCCGGCGGATGTTCTCCACGCGGTCCTGGTCGGTGAAGCCGAGGTCGCGGTTCAGCCCGCCGCGCAGATTGTCGCCGTCGAGCGAATAGGTGTGCCGCCCATCCGCATGCAGCGCCTGCTCCACCAGCTTGGCGATGGTTGACTTGCCGGAGCCCGACAGGCCCGTGAACCACAGCACCAGCGGCTTCTGGTGGTCCAGCGCCGCGCGCGCAGCCTTGTCCACCAGGAAGTGCTCGGCATGGATGTTTGTCGCGCGTCGCAGCGCGAACTGCACCATCCCCGCCGCGGCCGTGCGGTTGGTGTAGCGGTCCACCAGGATGAAGCCGCCCGTCGCGCGGTTGTCGGCATAGGCGTCGAGCGGCACGCGGCCGGCCAGCGAGAGGTTGCACACCGCGATTTCGTTCAGCTCGAGGCGCTTGGCCGGTTGCTGCTCCAGCGTGTTGACGTCCACGCGGTGCTTGATCGCGGTGACCGAGGCCTGGGTCCACGTCGTCCCGAAGCGCGCGAGGTACTGCCGGCCCGGCAGCATCGCCTCTTCGTCCATCCAGAGGACATGCGCGGCAAGCTGGTCCGCGACCTCAGGCCGGTCGGCGAGCGGAGCGAGGACGTCGCCGCGCGCGACATCCACCTCGTCGGCGAGGCAGATCGTCACCGCCTCGCCGGCGCCGGCGGCCTGCTGGTCGCCATCCGGGCCAAGGATGCGCGCGACACGGCTCTGCCGGCCCGACGCCGCGACAACCACGCCGTCGCCCACCGCGATCCGCCCGGAGGCGACGGTGCCTGCGACGCCGCGGAAATCCAGGTCCGGCCGGTTCACCCATTGCACGGGAAAGCGGAAGGGCTTGCCGGCGGCCTCGTGCTCGACATCCACGGCTTCCAGGTGCTGCAGCAGCGTCGGGCCGCGATACCACGGCGCGTTGCCGCTGCGCTCCGTCACGTTGTCGCCGAAGCGGGCGGAGACCGGAATGGGCGTCAGCGTCTGGAAGCCGAGGCCGGCCGCGAAGGTCGCCCAGTCGCCGACGATCCGGTCGAAAGTCGCCTCGTCCCAGTTCACCAGGTCCATCTTGTTCACGGCCAGCACGACATGGCGGATGCCGAGCAGCGAGCAGATGAAGGTGTGGCGGCGCGTCTGCGTCAGCACGCCCTTGCGCGCGTCGCAGAGGATGATGGCGAGGTCGGAATTCGACGCACCGGTCGCCATGTTGCGGGTGTACTGCTCGTGCCCCGGCGTGTCGGCAACGATGAAGCTGCGCCTCGGGGTCGCGAAGAAGCGGTAGGCGACGTCGATGGTGATGCCCTGCTGCCGCTCGGCCTCCAGCCCGTCCACCAGCAGGGCGAGGTCGACCTCCTCGCCCAGCGTGCCGTGCTTTCGGCTGTCCTTCTCGATGGTGGCCAGCGTGTCTTCCATGATCTGCCGCGACTCGAAGAGAAGCCGGCCGATCAGGGTGGACTTGCCGTCATCCACCGACCCGCATGTGAGAAAGCGTAGCAGCCCCTGCGACACCGCGCCGGGCGGATGCATGTCCATCGTCGTCGCCATCCTCTGTCGGCCGTCGCGATCGGGGCACGCGATCCCTTGAGGAATCGCTGCCCGGGTCCGGAAAATTCGGCGCGGCCGGGTGCAAGCGCAGCCGAGTTCGGCTATCCCACGGCCGAGCCGCGGGCCGCAAGATACGGCCCGTCCGGCGGCTGCCCGCCCTGCCAAGGACCGCGATGCCCGACCCCGCCGCCCTGCTGCCCCGCCTGGTGGAGATCGCCGCCGCGGCCGGGGCGCGCGTGATGGAGGTCCGCTCCCGCCCGCATGTAACGGGGACGAAGGACGACGGCAGCCCGCTCACCGAGGCGGACATCGCCTCGGAGCAGGTGATCGCCGCCGGCCTCGCCCGGGTCGCTCCCGACGTCGCGGTGGTGTCCGAGGAAGACCTGTCGAAGCCACCGCCGCCGCCGGGCGTGCCCTTCGTGCTGGTGGATCCGCTGGACGGGACGCGGGAGTTCCTGGGCGCAACGGGCGAGTTCACCGTCAACATCGCCCTGCTCATCGGCAACCGCCCGGCCTGCGGCGTGGTGTATGCCCCGGCGATCGGGCGGATCTGGACGGGCGTGAAGGGCACCGGCGCCGCGACGGGCGAGCTGACGCCGGGCCAGGATCCCGCCGCCATCGCCTGGCGGCCGATTCGCGCGCGGCCGCGCCCGAGCCAGGGCCTCGTCGCCGTCGCCAGCCGGTCGCATTCCGACGCCACCACGGAGACGTTCCTGATGCGCCTCGGCGTGTCGGAGCGGCGCTCGATGGGCTCCTCCATCAAGTTCTGCCTCGTCGCAGAGGGGCTGGCGGACGTCTATCCACGCTTCGGCGAGACCTTCGAATGGGACACCGCCGCCGGCCAGGCCGTGCTGGAAGCCGCCGGCGGCAAGGTCGAGACGCCGGAGGGCGCGCCCTTCGCCTATGGCAAGGCGCCGACCTTCCGCAACGGTCCCTTCATCGCCTGGGGAGCGGAATGAAGAGCTGCGGCCCACGCCGCGGTTGACAAGGCCGGCCCCGGCGCATCCTGTCGGCGGCGTCGCGCGCCAATTCGGAGGCCATGTCGGGGAAGCCGGTGCACGTCCATCTCGATGACACGCTGCAACTCGGCCTGGACGCCGTCGCGATGCTCTCGCCCGGGCGGATGATCGTCCTCGGCTGGATGGTCACGCCGCGCGGGGTGGAGACCGAGCTTTCGGTCGCCGGCGCCGCCGGCGAATGCAGGCTGCTTCACTGCAGCCACCACGACCGCCCCGATGTGCGCCCCTCCGAACCCCGCCTTGCGGGCGCGCGCGGCTTCGCGCTGCTCGCGGAGGTGCCGCCGAACCCCGCGGCGCTGGCGCTGACGCTCGCCGCCGGGCCGCTCCAGGTCGCGGCCGACCTGCTGGACGAGCGGGTCGGGACCGATCTCCTCGCCCCCATCGCGGACGAACGCGCCGGCATCGGCTTCGGCCTGCTGCGGACCGCGCGCGACGTGCCCGCCCTGCACTCGCTGCTGAGCCATCTCGGCCGGCCCTTCGGCGCCTTCGCGGACTGGCTGGCCGGCCTGCCCGCGCTGCGCGGCCGCGCCGAGGCGCTCGGCCCCGTCGCGGAGGCCGAGGCGCTCGCCACCGCCGCCGGCGAGGTCGTGGCCATGCTGCGCTTCCCCGGCGTGCTGCCGGCCGACGCCACGGTGGAAGCGGTCGCGATCGGCTGGCTCCGCGCCGCGAACGGCATCGCCGAGCCTGTCCCCCTGCCCTTCGCCGACGCCGAGGCCGCGCGCCTGCCCGCCGCGCTCGGCTTCTACGGCCGGATCGACCCGGCCGCGGTGGACCGGCTGCATGTGCTGGAGATCGTGCTGCGGGCCGAGACCGCGCCGGGCCAGGCGGTCTGCATACGCTGCCAGCCCGCCGAGGCCACGGTGCCGGTCGTCCTCGACCTCGCCTGCCGGACCACGGCGGCCTCGGTCGTCGTCCCGGTGGAGGCGATCGCCTCGGCCGGGCTGGAGTGGCTGCGCCGCCTCGTTGCGCGTCGCGAGGCCGCCTTCCTGCCGGTGCTGGACGCGCTGGCCGGGCCGGCGGGCGACAGCGCGGCGCTGCCGCGCCTGGCGTTAATACTCGGCGCCGACGACTCCGCTGCGGCCCGCCTGTTCCACGTCACGGCCGAGGCCATCGAGCAGCGCTGCGACCGCGTCGTCGTGATCGGCGCCGCCGCCGACGACACCGCCCAGGTCTTCGCCCGCCGCGGCCGCGTCGAGGTCCTGGTCGGCGTGGAGGCCGCCGCGGCCCTGCGGGATGCCGCGGGGCGCGCCGGCGTGCACGCCATCGACGCCGCCGCCTATGCCGCCGCGGTCATCGCCGGCGATCCCGGCACGGCCTTCGCCCGCCCGCTGCAGGCCGGCGAGACGGCGCGGCTGCTCGCCCTGCACGCCGCGGCGGGCTGCGCGCCGGAACTCACGGACAGCCTGCACCGCCTGCTGATCGCGCGGCGGGGCGGCCGCTTCGCGCCGATCCAGCGCGACTGGGCGAACCGCCATGCCGGGGAGATGGTGAACGCGCATCTCGAGCGGCTCTGGACCGCGACATCGGCGCCGAGGGAGGCCGCGCATGGCTGAGCCCGCCATCTGCATCCTCTCGCACTCGCATCCCGCCTTCTCCAAGGGCGGCGGCGAACTCGCCGCGCACCGCCAGACCGAGGCGCTGCGGAGCACCGGCCGCCGCGCGATCTTCGTCGCCGCGAACGAGGTCGGGACGGCCTATGCCGCGCAGCGCCCGATCGAGACGGTGATGCGGTTCGCCACCGACGAATGGGTCTACAGCTTCGCCGGCATGGCGAAGGACCTGCTGGGCTGGGACGACGCCTGGCAGCGCCGGCAGGTCGTGGACTTTCTCGCCGGGCTCGATGTCGGGGTCTATCACCTGCATCACTACTGGCGCGTCGGTCTCGATCTGATCGCCGACCTCATGGAGGCGCGGCCGGACGCGCGCTTCGTGATGTCGCTGCACGAGATGCTCGCGATCTGCATCCGCGACGGCCAGATGCTGAAGACGCGGGGGCGTGAGCTCTGCCGGCAGGAAAGCCCGCTGGAATGCCTGGCCTGCTTCCCGCAGGAGACGCTGGAACGGCTGGCCTTCCGCAAGGCCGCGATGCTGTCCGTCCTGCGGCGCTTCGATCACCTGGTCTATCCCAGCGCCTTCATCCGTGGACGCTACGAGGCCTGGGGACTTGCCGGGCGCCCCGCCAGCGTGATCGAGAACTACCTCGGCGAGGCCGCGATGGCCGAGCCGCGCGCCGCCGGTGATGCCGCGGTGCTGGCGCAGCGCTTCGGCTATTTCGGCACGGCCACGCCCTACAAGGGGCTCGACATCCTGCTACGCGCCCTGCCGCTGGCGCGCCGCGCGAACCCCGCCATCACCGTCACCGTCTTCGGCGCCGAGGCTTCCGACACGATCAAGATGTTTCCCGAGCTCGAGCCCCTGATCGCCGAGGCCGGGCCGTCCCTGACTTTCGCCGGCCGCTACGATTCTGCGGACGCGATCGCCCTGATGCGCGACGTCGGCTGGGTCGTCGTGCCCTCGATCTGGTGGGAGAACTCGCCCGTCGTGATCCAGGAGGCGAAGCGGGCCGGCACGCCGCTGATCGTCGCCGACATCGGCGGCATGGCGGAGAAGGTCGAGAACGGCGTGGACGGGCTGCATTTCCGGAGGGCGTCGCCGGTGGATCTGGCGCGCGCCATGGCCGAGGCCGCCGATCCCGCGCGCCGCGCCGCGCTGGCGACCAGCCTGCGCGACACGACGGGGCGCGAGACGTTTCTCCGCGCCCTGGACCGGGCCTTCGCCCCGCCGCAGCCCGACGCCCGCGCGGCGGAGTAGCCCGATGCGCCTGGCGCTGGTGATGTGCAGCGCGAACCGCTCCATGCGCGGCGGCACGCGCGAGATCGCACTGTGCCGCGCATTGGCCGAGGCCGGGATCGAGGCGCGGATCTGGCGCATGCATGCCGGCGAGCAGGTCGAGGAGGAGCCGGAGACGGGCGTGCCCGTGACCTATTGCCCTGCCGACGATCCCGCCCTGAAGCGCCCCGCGATGGTCTCGGCGGCGCTGCGCCGGTCGCTGGCGGCCTGGCGGCCTGATTTCGTGCTCTACAAGGGGCTGGGCTACCGCGTCGCGGCGGATACCCAGGCCGCCCTCGGCGAGACGCGCCACGGCTTCATCGTCGGCGGCAGCGTGCGCGACGCGATCCTGGACAGCGCCGCACTCGTACTCGCCGAGTATGAGGAACAGCTGGCGCGCCACTTCCCGCGCCATCTCGCCGAAGGCGGCGCGATGGTGCTGCCGAAATGGGTAGACTGGACGCTGGCCGGCGACGGCACGCCAGCCGAGGCGCCTGATTTCGACATCGTAAATGTCGGCACCTTCGCGGACGAGCGGAAGAACCAGGCCGCGCTGCTGCCCTTCGCCGCGAAGCGCCGCATCGCCCTTGTCGGCGGAGGCAAGCGGCTGCCGGCGCTGCGCGAGGCCGTGCGCGCCGCGCGCCATGCCGGCCAGGTCCGCTTCTTCGGCCATGTCGAGCATGCCCGCGTCTTCGAGGTGCTGCGCCGGTCGCGGCTGATGGTGCACACCTCCCGCGGCGACGGGCTGCCGCGCGCTGCCATCGAGGCAATGGCCTGCGGCCTGCCCGTCATCGCCTTCCGCGACACCCTGCCCGGCGGGATCCCGCCCGAGGCGGGCCTGCTGGTGGGCGAGGCCGGCCTGCCGCATGCCGTGCGCCTGCTGCTGGAGGACGAGACGCTGCGGCGCGTGATGGGCGCGGCGGCGCGCCGCCATGTCGAACGCCACCACGGCGAGGCCGCGATCGCCGAGGCCGCGCAACGCCTGGCCGCGATGCTACGGGCCCTGTAGCGCGCGGCGCTCGGCGGCCCGCGTCACCGCAAGCTCCACCGGCAGCTGTAGCACCATCTCCTCCCAGCCCCAGAACTGGCGCAGCGCGTTGCGCAGCGAGTTCGGCGGCAGGGCGGGACGCACGCCGTCGCGCGGCGTGACCGCGACGACGGGCGCGAGCAGGTCGCGCCAGAAATCGGCCGACAGCCAGGCATCCACGACCGAGGCGTGCATCCCCGGCTCGAACCCCGCGCGGGAGGCCGGGATGCGGAAGGGCGGGTGGCCGAGGAAGATGCCCTCCTTGCCGAAGAAGGCGGCCTCCGCGACCAGGGAGGAGGAGACGCCGACGACGCGCCGGACGCTGTCCTGCGCCATCAGGACGTAGGCGTTCTCGCCGCTTTCACGGATGCGGCGCAGCGGCAGGCCAATGTCGTGCAGGCCGAAGCCGTCGGGGTTGTAGGGATGCGACTTGAAGAGGATGCGGCCCTCGCCGATCGCGGCGTGGAAGGGCGCCGCGAAGTCGCGAAGGTCGAGCAGCCGCCCTTCCGCGATGAGCGAGCGGTCCACGCGGGTCTGGCCGACGACCAGCGTCTCCTCCTCGATGGGCGGGTCTATCGGCACCTTGACCGTCATCGCGGCCAGCAGGTCGGCCTGCGGCGCGAAGGCCGCGTCCTCCGCGTGATGCGCGCGCAGCGCCGCGACGATGTCGGGATGGGTGGTCTGCACGGCGAAGAGAAGGTCGGCGCAGAACCGGTACGGATGGATGTTGAGGTCGACCCAGGGGATGCCGAAGGCCGTCAGCGCGCGCTTCAGCAGGTTCGGCAGTTCGAAGCCGATGACGAGCGCGGCGCCGTCCAGCGCCTGCGCCAGCAGCGCGGCAGCATCCGTGGGCAGGACCGCCGCGTCGAACAGCGCGATCCAGCCCGGTATGTCGGCCGTCGCGCCCGCGGCGCCGTAGAAGCGCGGCGTGTCGAAGGGAATGGCGCCGGAGCCCGGGTTCGGCGCCCAGGCCAGGACCTGTACCTCCAGCGCTGTCGCCGCCGCGATCGGGCGTCGCAGCAGGCGGTGCAGCCAGAGGATGTTGCCGGTCTGGGCGGGCTTGAACGCCTCGTCCTGCGGGCGCAGCAGGTCGCCGGTCAGGACGATTCGCCGCATCACGCGCGTTCCAGCCGCACCCGCATGAGGCCCAGTCCCAGCTTGCGCAACTCGCGCCTTGGCCCGGTGTCGGGATCCTCGTGCCAAGCGCCCGCGATCAGCAGCGCGACGCGCGTCAGCGGCGGCATCGGCGCAATCGTCACGAGAGCCGAGAAGCGGCCGGTCACGCCGTCATTGGCCAGCGTTCCGAAGGACAGCGGCGCGCCGTCCAGTTCGAGTTCGTAGCGCGCGATATCCAGCGGGATGCCGAAGGGCGCGCGGACATTCAGCGTGACCCGCAGCGCCCCGCCGCCGAGCGCCGGGAGCAGCACCGCCGCGCAGGATGCCGGCCCGGTCCAGCGCAGCGGGCCCGATTGCGTCCGCTCCAGCGGCCACCAGCCCTGCCCGCGCCAGGCCGGATCGTCGGCGGATAGCTCGAAGGCCCCGGCCTCGGGCTCCCGCGCCGGGGCACGCGCCGCCGCGCGACGCGCCTCGGGGATGAAGGGCAGCGGGTCGCGGCGCATCCGCTCCTCGCGCGTCGGGGGCGCGGGATGCGGCGGCATCTCCGCCGCGCGGCACCGCAGCGCCGCGACATCCGCCGGCCGGTCGAGCGGAACCTCGTTCACAATTCCTGCACCTCGGCGACGCCGGCCACGACCTTCATCGCCTGCATCAGCCGCGGCGAGACGTTGAAGCCGCCGGGCAGCGCGATCTCGACTTCCTGCCCCGGCCCGGTGACGGAGACCAGCACGACGCGGCCGCGTCCCTTGCCTTCGCGGTCGAGCAGCGTGCGGATCGGCGCGACGGCGGCGGTCTGCTCCAGCCAGAGCTTCATCCCGCCGGCGATGCCCTGCGCGGCCTTCTCCAGCGGCTCGGCGTCCTGCGCGGTGATGCGCAGCGCCTCGCCATCCATCCGCACCTCGGCGGTCAGCAGGACGGCGTTGCCCTCGGCCAGGTTCTCGCCGGCGCGGACCAGGCTTTCGCTGAAGAAGGTCGCCTCGTAGCTGCCGGCCTGGTCGGAGAAGCGGATCCAGGCCATGCGGTTGCCCGTCTTGGTCCGTCCGTTCTTCACCGCGACGACCGTGCCCGCGAGCTTGAGCCGCGCGTTGCCACCGCGCGCGCGTTCGGCGATCTGCGAAGACGGCACGACGCCGAGTTTCTGCAAGGCCTTCCTGTAGGTGTCCAACGGATGCGCGGAGAGATGGAAGCCCACGGCCTCCGCCTCGAAGGACAGCCTCTCCAGCATCGGCCAATCCCCTGCCTCCGGCAGGCGCAGCGGCGGCGGCGCGCTTTCCGCGCCGAACATGTCGCGCGTGGGGTTGGCGCGGCGCTCCGCGGCCTCCTGCGCGGCGCGCAGGATGAACTCCGCGCCCTGCACGACCTTCGCGCGGTTCTTCTCCAGCGCGTCGAAGGCGCCGGCCTTGGCCAGGTTCTCCAGCTGCATCTTGTTCAGGAGCCTGGGATCGACGCGCCCCGCGAATTCCGACAGCGAGGCGAAGGGCCCGCCGGCATCGCGCGCCTTGACCAGGTCCTGCATCGCGGCGACGCCGACCCGCTTGATCGCGCCCAGCGCGAAGCGTATCGCGACCTTGCCGTCGGCCTGCGTCTCCAGCGTGAACTCCGCGCCCGACCGGTTGAGGTCCGGCGGCAGCACCGCGATGCCGAGCCGTGACGCCTCCTGCATGTGCCCCGCCAGCTTCTCCGTCTTGTCGAGGTCGAGCGACATGGACGCCGCCAGGAACGCCGTCGGGTGGTTCGCCTTGAGATAGGCCGTGTGATAGGCGACGAGCGCATAGGCCGCGGCGTGCGACTTGTTGAAGCCGTATTCCGCGAACTTCTCCATGAGGTCGAAGATCTCGCCGGCCTTCGCTTCCGGCACGCCGTTCTTGACCGCGCCTTCGACGAAGATCCTGCGCTGCGCCTCCATCTCCGAGCGGATCTTCTTGCCCATGGCGCGCCGCAGCAGGTCCGCGCCGCCCAGCGAATAGCCCGCGAGATCCTGGCTGATCTGCATGACCTGTTCCTGGTAGACCAGGATGCCATAGGTCTCGCCGACGATGTTCATGATGGCGGGGTGCGGGGGTTCCCAGGGCTCGCCATGCTTGCGCTGGCAATAGGCCGGGATGTTCGCCATCGGACCCGGGCGGTAGAGCGAGACCGCCGCGATCAGATCCTCGAACCGGTCGGGCCGCATCATGCGCAGGCAGTCCCGCATGCCCTGGCCTTCGAACTGGAACACCCCGGCCGCGTCGCCCTTCGCCAGCATCGCGTAGGTCCTGGCGTCGTCCAGCGGCAGCGTGGCGAGGTCGAGCTCGATCCCTTGTGTCTTCAGCAATTCGACCGCGCGCTCCAGCACGGTCAGCGTCTTCAGGCCGAGGAAGTCGAACTTCACCAGCGACGCCTGCTCCACATGCTTCATCGAATACTGCGTGATGAGCATCTCGGACCGCGGGTCCTTGTAGAGCGGCACGATCTCGACCAGCGGCTTGCGCCCGATGACGACGCCGGCCGCGTGGGTCGAGGCGTTGCGGTACAGCCCTTCCAGCTGCAGCGCGACCTCCAGTAGCCGCGCGACCTGCTCGTCGTTGTCGCGCATCTCCTGCAGCCTGGGCTCGCCCTCGATCGCCTGGGCCAGCGTCACGGGCTTCGCGGGGTTGAACGGGATCAACGCCGCGATCTTGTCCACCTGGCCATAGGGCATGCCCATCACGCGCCCGACGTCGCGAACCGCGGCCTTCGCCTGCAGCTTGCCGAAGGTGATGATCTGCGCGACGCGGTCGGCGCCGTATTCGTTCACGACGTAGCGGATCACCTCGTCGCGCCGGTCCTGGCAGAAATCGATGTCGAAGTCCGGCATGGATACGCGTTCCGGGTTGAGGAAGCGCTCGAAGAGCAGCCCGAAGCGCAGGGGGTCGAGGTCGGTGATCAGCAGCGCCCAGGCCGCGACCGACCCCGCGCCCGAACCGCGCCCCGGTCCCACGGGAATGCCCTGCTGCTTCGCCCATTGGATGAAGTCAGCGACGATCAGGAAGTAGCCGGAGAAGCCCATCTTCTCGATGACGGAGAGCTCGTAGGCCAGCCGCTTGCGGTAGGTGTCCCGCTGGTCCGCGGGCGTCGCCTGCGCCTCCAACCGCTGCTCGAGCCCTTCCTTCGCCATGGCGGCGACGGTCTCGGCCTCCGTCATGCCGGGGCGGACCTTCGGGCAGATCGGCAGCTCTGGCTTGCGGCTTTCCGCCATCACCGCGCAGCGCCTGGCGATCGCCAGCGTGTTGTCGCAGGCCTCCGGCAGGTCGGCGAAAAGCTCCCGCATCGCCGCCGCCGGCTTGAACCAGTGCTCCCGCGTCACGCGGCGGCGATCCTGCTCGGCCAGCACGCGGCCCTCGGCGATGCAGAGCAGCGCGTCATGCGCCTCGTGCATCGAGGCCTCGGCGAAATAGACGTCGTTGGCGGCAACAATCGGCAGGCCGGCCTCGTCGGCCAGGCGCAGCAGGCCCGGCACGACCGCGCGCTCGATCGCCAGGCCGTGGCGCTGCAGTTCCACGACGAGGTCGTCTGGCCCGAAGATCTCCTTCAGCTTCGCGAGCAGCGCCTGCGCCGCCGCGCGCCGCCCTTCCCCCAGCAGCCGCCCGAGCGGCCCCGTCGTGCCGCCCGTCAGCAGGATCAGCCCCTGGCTGTGCGCGCCCAGCGTGTCGAGCGAGACGCAGGGCTCGCCCGAGGGATCGCTGCCGAGATAGCTGGCGGAGGACAGCCGCTGCAGGTTCTCGAGCCCCGCCTTGTCCTTCGCCAGCGCGACGATCGGGTCGGGCCGGTTGCGCGACGGGTCGGTGGCGCGCCCGCCTTCCTCCGTCGCGCCGCGGCCGAGAAAGAGCTGGCAGCCCATGATGGGCTGGATGCCCTTGCCGCCGCAGGCCTGGGAGAATTCCAGCGCGCCGAAGAGGTTCGCGCTGTCGGTCAGCGCGACGGCCGGCATACCGTCCGCCTTGGCCAGCGCCGGCAGCTTCTCCGCCTTGATCGCCCCTTCCGAGAGCGAGTAGGCGGAATGGACATGCAGATGCACGAAGGAGGGGGCAGTCATCGCCCCCTTCCTACCACGAAGCCCCGGGGGATTCGCGATGCCCGACGACCTGAAGCTGCTGCGCCGGGCCATCGCCCTCTCCGCCGAGAGCCGCGCCGCCGGCCAGCGCCCCTTAGGCGCGTTGCTGGCCGACGGCCAGGGCCGCGTGCTGCTGGAGGCGACCAACGGCTTCCACCCTCATGGCGACGGCACCGCGCATGCGGAAAGGCTGCTGGCGACCCGCGCCTGCATCGAACTGCCGCCCGAGGACCGCGCGACCGCTACGCTCTATTCCAGCGCCGAGCCCTGCGCGATGTGCTCGGGCGCGATCTACTGGGCGGGGATCGGCCGCGTGGTCTACAGCCTGTCCGAGTCGCGGCTGAAGGCCATGATCGGCCCGCACCCCGAGAACCTGACCATGGCCCTGCCCTGCCGGGACGTCTTCGCCGCCGGCCAGCGCGCGATTGCCGTGGCAGGCCCGCTGCTTGAGGAGGAGGCCGCGGTCCCGCACCTCGGCTTCTGGTGATCCCGCGTCCCGTCAGTGCAGCTTGACGCGCGGCTCCGTCCGCCGCGCGATCAGCCGCCCCATTGAGGCCAACGCCGTCTTCCCCACCCCATGCAGCGCGCGCTGGTGCATCTTGTAGAGCGAGCGGTACATCAGCCGCGCGAAATACCCCTCGACCATCAGGCTCTTGCCGACCAGCACGCCCATCAGGCTGCCGACGGTGGAGTAGTGGCCGAGCGAGACCAGGCTGCCGAAGTCGCGATATTTGAAGTCGCGCAATTCCTCGCCGCGCAGCTTGCGGCGGATCTGCGCGAGGACATGCGACGCCTGCTGATGCGCGGCCTGGGCGCGCGGCGGCAGGTAGCCGCCGGGACCGGGGCCCGGGCAGGCCGCGCAATCGCCGATCGCGAAGATGTCGGGATCGCGCGTCGTCTGCAGCGTCGGCAGGACCGCGAGCTGCTGCATCCGCGCAAGCTCGAGCCCGTCGAGCTCCGCCAGCACCGGCGGGCCCTTCACGCCCGCCGACCAGACCACGAGCTCCGATTCCAGGAAGCGGCCGTCGGCGAGCTGAACGCCTTCCGCCGTGACCGCACTGACTCGCGTGCCCGCCAGCACGGTCACGCCGAGGCCTTCCAGCAGCCCCTTCGCGGCGTCCGACAGGCGCTCCGGCAGGGCGGGGAGGATGCGCGGCGCGGCCTCGATCAGGCTGATGCGGATGTCGCGCTCCGCGTCGATCCGGTCCATCCCATAGGCGACGAGCTGGCGTGCGGCGTTGTGCAGTTCCGCCGCGAGTTCCGTCCCCGTCGCGCCGGCGCCGATGATGGCGACATGCAGCTGGCCCGGGCCGATCGGCCCGTTCTGGGTCTGGGCGCGGATGCAGGCGTTCAGCAGGCGGCGGTTGAATCGCCTGGCCTGGTCCGTGGTCTCGAGCGGGATGGCGTGTTCCCGCACCCCAGGCGTGCCGAAATCATTGGTCGTGCTGCCGATAGCGACGACCAGCGTGTCATAGGGCTCCTCCCGCCCCGGCGTGACCTGGCGGCCGTCCTCGTCGAAGGTCGGGCCGAGCTTCACGATCCTCGCGGCGCGATCCAGCCCGATCAGCTCGCCATAGCGGTAGGTGAAGTGGTGCCAGTGCGCCTGGGCCAGGTAGTCCAGCTCGTGGTCGTCCACATCAAGGCTGCCGGCCGCGACCTCGTGCAGCAGCGGCTTCCAGAGATGGCTGCGGGAGCGGTCGACCAGCGTCACGCGCGCCTGGCCGCGCCGGCCGAGGCTGTCGCCAAGCCGCGTCGCGAGCTCAAGCCCACCGGCGCCGCCGCCCACCACCACAATGCGATGCGGGTTGTCAGTCATGGGGCCGATCCTGCGCGCATCATGGGGCGCCGATCAGCAAGATTCACGCCGCAACGACCTTGCCGTCGCGCAGCGTGACGACGCGGTCCATCCGCGCGGCCAGGTCGGGGTTGTGAGTCGCGATCAGCGCCGCCACGCCCTGCCCGCGCACGGCGTGCAGCAATTCGTTGAAGACACGGTCGGCCGTGCCGAGGTCGAGATTGCCGGTAGGCTCGTCCGCCAGCAGGACGCGGGGCTTGTTCGCCAGCGCACGCGCGATCGCGACCCGCTGCTGCTCCCCGCCCGAAAGCTTGCCCGGCCGGTGCTGCTCCCGCCCCTGCAGCCCGAAGGCGTGCAGCAGGTCCGTCGCGCGGGCGTTGGCCGCAGCGCGGGCGATGCCCGCAGACATCTGCGGGAGGGCGATGTTCTCGATTGCAGTGAATTCGGGCAGCAGGTGATGGAACTGGTAGACGAAGCCGATGGTAGTTCGCCGGATCGCCGTGCGCGCGTCGTCGGACAGCGACCCCGCTTCCTTGCCGTCCACCAGCACCTCGCCAGCATCGGGCTTCTCCAGCAGGCCCGCGAGGTGCAGCAGGGTGGACTTGCCGGTGCCCGACGGCGCCACCAGCGCCACGATCTCCCCGGGATGCAGCGAGAGGTCGGCGCCGGTCAGCACGGGAAGCTCGCCGGCTTCCGTGCGGAAGCGGCGCTCGACCGACCGCAGCTGTAGCGGTGCCGCGTCACTCATTGCGAAGCGCCTCAACAGGATCGGTCTTCGCCGCACGCCAGGACGGGTAGACCGTGGCCAGCAGCGACAGGCCGAGCCCCATGCCGACGACCTGGGAGACTTCCTTCCAATCCACCACCGCCGGCAGGCGCGAGAGGAAATAGACCTCGGGGCTGAACAGTTCCGTCCCGGACAGCGCCTGGATCGCCTGGCGGATGCTCTCGATGTTGGCGCAGAAGGCGATGCCGATGACGAAGCCCGTCAGCGTGCCGACCACGCCGACCGAGGCGCCGCACAGCAGGAAGATCCGCAGGATCGACCCGCTCGTGGCACCCATCGTCCGCAGGATCGCAATGTCGCGCCCCTTGTCCTTCACGAGCATGATGAGGGAGGAGACGATGTTAAAGGCGGCGACCAGGATGATCAGGGTCAGGATGAGGAACATCACGTTCCGCTCGACCTGCACGGCAGCGAAGAAGCTGGAATTGGCGTCCTGCCAGTCCAGGATGCGGATCGGCGTCGAGCCCATCGCTGCGCGGATCGCGCGGTTGACGGCGCGGACCTCGGTGGGGTCGCGGACGAAGACCTCGATCTGGGTCGCGTTGTCGCCGGTCTGGAAGAAGGTCTGCGCGGCGCCCATCGGCAGGAAGACGAAGCTGCTGTCGTATTCGTTCATCCCGATCTGGAACAGCGCGACGACGGTATAGGCGCGCACCCGCGGCACCGTGCCGAAGACCGTGGTGCGTCCCTGCGGAGAGACCAGCGTGATCTTGTCGCCGACCCCGATGCGCAGGCGCTGCGCGAGCCGCGATCCGATCAGGATGGCGTCGTCGCCCTGGAAGCCGTCGAGCGATCCCGAGACGATGTTGTTCGCGACGATGCCGCGCGCGCGCATGTCTTCCGGCCGCACGCCGCGCGCGAGGCCGCCGGAGGCGCCGCCCTGCTCGCTCGTCAGCAGCACCTGGCCCTCGACGATCGGGGTCGCGCCGACAACGCCGGGCACGGCGCGGATGCGGTCCGTCACCGCGCCATAGTCGGCGATCGTGCGGTCCATCCCGTAGACCGCCATGTGCCCGTTCAGCCCGAGGATCCGGCCCAGCAGTTCCTGCCGGAAACCGCCCATCACCGACATCACGATGATCAGCGTCGCCACGCCGAGCGCGATGCCGACCAGCGAGAAGATCGCGATGACCGAGACGAATCGCTCCCCCTTGCGGGCGCGCAGGTAGCGGAAGGCGACGGCGCGCTCGAAGGCGTTAAACATGCGAGCGCATCCGATTCACGCTCCGCGCCTCGTTGCGCTTCGTCGCTCCGCGATCGGATGCGTCGAACATCAGCCGCGCGAGCCCTCACGCAGCAATTCCATGGCGATCCCGCCCGCCAGGCCCCCTGCCCCGCCGACCAGCGCGAGCAGCGCGAGCGAATGCTCCACGCCCAGCCGCTCGAGCGCGGTCGCGCCGGCCAGCGCGACGGCCAGCAGCAGCATCGCAAACACCATGTTCCGCATGTCAGCCCTTGATCTTCGCCAGCGCGTCCTCGGGCGAGACCTCGTGCCGCTCGCCGGTCATGCGGCGCTTGAGCTCGACCCTGTTCGCCGCCGCGCCGCGGGGGCCGACGATGACCTGCCAGGGATGCCCCATCAGGTCGGCGTCTGCGAACTTCACGCCGGCACGATCGGCCCGGTCGTCATAGACTGCCTCGTCGCCCAACGCACGGTAGATAGTGTCGCACAAAGCATCGCATGCCGCGTCGCCGTTCTTCAGGTTCAGCACCGCCGCCCGAAAGGGCGCGACCGCGTCCGGCCACTTGATCCCGGCCTCGTCGTGGTTGGCCTCGATGATCGCGCCGACCAGGCGGGAGACGCCGATGCCGTAGCTACCCATCTCCGGGTGCACGGTGGATCCGTCCGCTGCCTGCACCGTCAGTTCCATCGGCTTCGAGTACTTGGTGCCGAAGTAGAAGATGTGCCCGACCTCAATCCCGCGCGCGGAGACGCGCTTGGACGCCTCCAGCTTCTCCCAGGCGACGGGGTCGTGCATCTCGTCGGTCGCGGCGTAGTGGCTGGTCCAGCGCCCCACCGCCGCTGCGAGGTCGGCATCGTAGTCCGGCGCCTCGGCCAGCGGGTCCATGTCCAGCAGGTCCTGGCTGACGAAGACCTGCGATTCGCCGGTCTCGGCCAGAATGATGAACTCGTGCGAGAGGTCGCCACCGATCGGCCCGGTGTCGGCGCGCATCGGGATCGCCTTCAGCCCCATCCGCGCGAAGGTGCGGAGATAGGCCAGGAACATCTGGCGGTAGGAATGCTCCGCCCCTTCCTTCGTCAGATCGAAGGAATAGGCGTCCTTCATCAGGAACTCGCGCCCGCGCATCACGCCGAAGCGCGGCCGCACCTCGTCCCGGAACTTCCACTGGATGTGGTACAGGTTGCGCGGCAGGTCGCGGTAGGACTTGGCGAATTGCCGGAAGATCTCGGTGACCACTTCCTCGTTGGTCGGGCCGAACAGCATCTCGCGGTCATGCCGGTCCCTGATGCGCAGCATCTCCGGCCCATAGGCGTCGTAGCGGCCGGACTGGCGCCAGAGATCGGCCGACTGGATGGTCGGCATCAGGATCTCCTGCGCGCCGGCGCGGTCCTGCTCCTCGCGCACGATCTGCTCGACCTTCTGCAGCGCGCGCCAGCCCAGCGGCAGCCAGGCATAGATGCCCGCCGCGGTCTGGCGGATCATGCCGGCGCGCAGCATCAAGCGATGGGAGACGATCTGCGCCTCGGCAGGCGTTTCCTTCAGCGTCGGCAGGAAGGCGCGGGAGAGGCGCAAGGCGGGGCTCCGGAGGGAGTGGAAGGCCGCGGAACCTAGCCCAACCGAGGGCGGAGCGGAACCAAGCCGGGGACGCCAGTCGGAAGCCTGCGATTCCAGGCACTTCGAAGCCATCGTGCGCGTCGGAAACAACCAGACCGACCCAAGTGTCAAGCTGCTGCGACGCAATAAAATCACGTCTCGGCACTGGCTGTAAGGCGAAAACCCCCGTGAAATGAAGCACTCGCGCCGAAAATTACCTTGCTTTTCCTAAGGAGGTCGCTACAAAAAAAACGGGTCGCGCCTCAGAGCGCGACCCGAGTTTAGGGAGGAAACGCCAGTCACACGGCAGAGAGAGGACCAACCTCTCCCTGGGACCGATAGTGGCGTGGGGAGCTAAGGCGGCACAACAAGAAACGCCGCCGCGGAAAGCCAAAAAACGGGCTTCCAGAACCGAACTGCGCAATGCAAGGGCGGCACTCGCTGGGGAGGCGGGATTGCCGCCTCAATTTTGTGCAGCGCCGGGTCCCTGATAGCTGAGCCACCCGTCCCTGAAACTCAGCCATTCCGAGGTGATCAGCGCATAGGCGCCGAGCCACAGCACGCCCGCGACCACCGTCGTCAGGATCGCCTTGCGGAGAAGCTGCGGCGCGGCCGGCGCGCCGCGCCAGCCCCCCGCATCCGGATCGGCATCCTCCACCGGCTTCGTGCCGATCGGCAGCACCGCGAACAGCGCGAGCCACCAGATCAGCAGGTAGACGATGACACCGGTGAACCAGTCCATGCCCGTCAGACCCGGAGGAGATGGACCTCGACGCTCGGCCGCTTGCGCAGCCGCCGGCCGACGGCACGACGGACCGCGGTCCGCGCAGCCTCCCGCAGCGGGCCGTCCTCGCGCTTCACCGGCGCGGGCAGCTCGACCACGGCACGGGCCAGGTCGGCAGCAATCTGCTGCGTCTCGTCCTCGGTCCCGTCGAAGAGGCCCGGCGCGGAGATCTGCGGCTTCCCCAGCACCCGCCCTGCCCCGTCCACCGCGATGGACGCGATCACCACGCCGTTGAAGAGCATCTTCTTCCGCGCGGCGAGCACGTCGCCGTCCAGCGGCAGCAGCCGGTCGCCATCCACCGCGAGCCGCCCGACGGGGACGGATTCCACGATGTCCGGCTTGCCCGGGGCGAGCTTCAGAACGTCCCCGTCCTCGATGACATAGGCCTCGGCGCCCAGGCTCTCCGCTAGGTTCGCGTGCTCGTTCATGTGGCGCCATTCGCCGTGCACGGGCACCGAATACTTCGGCTTCACGAGCTGATAGAGCCGCTTCAGCTCGTCCCGCGCCGGGTGGCCCGAGACATGCACCATGTGGTCATCGGCGGTCATGACCTCAACGCCGGCGCGCGACAGCTCGTCCTGGATGCGAAGGATCGCCCGTTCGTTCCCCGGAATCATGCGGGAGGAGAAGATGACGGTGTCGCCCTCGCCGAGCGAGATATGGGGGTGCTGGTCGTTGGCGATCTTGGCCATGGCGCTGCGCGGCTCGCCCTGGCTGCCGGTGCAGATCACGACCAGCCGGTCGTCCGGCACGTCGCCCGATTCGTCCTCGGACAGGAAAGGCGGGAGGTCGCGGAGATATCCGCATTCCCGCGCCGCGGCGTCGGCGTTGCGCAGGCTTCGCCCGAACAGAGCGACCTCCCGGCCCGCGGCGCGGGCGGCGAGCACGATGGATTCGACGCGCGCGATATTGGTCGCGAAGCAGGTTACCGCGACGCGGCCCTTCAGGCGCTTGATCAGCGCGGTCAGGTTGCGGCGGACCTCGGCCTCGCTGCCCGAATGACCCTCGACCAGCGCGTTGGTGCTGTCGCAGACCATGGCGAGCACGCCTTCCTCGCCCAGGCGCTGGAAGGCGGCCTCATCTGTCGGGGGCCCGATCAGCGGGTTGGGGTCGAGCTTCCAGTCGCCGGTGTGCAGCACCGTGCCGTGTTTCGTGCGGATCGCCAGCGCCTGGGCCTCAGGCACGGAATGGGCGACGCGCAGGAATTCCAGGTCGAAATTCCCGATCGTCCAGCGGCTGCCAGGCGCCTGGGTGATGATCTCCACCTGGCCGAGCAGCCCGGCCTCCCCCAGCTTCCGCCGCAGCACGGCGGAGACGAAGGGCCCTGCATGGATCGGGCAGCGCAGGGACGGCCACAGGTGCGCCACCGCGCCCACATGGTCCTCATGCGCATGCGTGATCACCAGCGCTGCCAGCCGGTCCTTCCGGGCCGCGAGCCAGGTCGCGTCGGGGACCATGACGTCCACCTCCGGGTGTTCGGGCCCGCCGAAGCCCAGGCCGCAATCCACCGCGAGGAGCTGCCCGTCGCATCGGTAGACATTGAGGTTGAGTCCGATCTCCCCCGTCCCGCCGAGCGGGATGAAGGCCAGGTCTCCGGTCATTGTTCTTCCAGTGTCGCGTTTCGAATCAGGTGGGTCTCGCGCCGGCCCCCTTCCCGTCAGGGCAGGGTTTCGTCGCGTCGGGAATGCCTGACCAATGTGGGGGCGGGATTGCGCTCCGCCAACAGGCGCAGCCCGTCGAGCGTCGTATCCGGGTCGGTCGTCTCGATGATCGTCGTGCCTTCCGCGAAGAGCGGCGCCAGGCCGCCCGTCGCGATGACCTTGAGCCGGCCGTTCTCGGCCTCGTCGAATTCGGCCCGGATGCGGGCGACGATGCCCTCGATCAGGCCGACATAGCCCCAGTAGATGCCGGACTGCATGGCGGCGACGGTGTTCCGCCCGATGGCGGCCTGCGGGCGGCCGATGCCGATCCGCGGCAGTCGCGCCGCGGCGCGGTGCAGCGCCTCGATCGAGAGGTTGATGCCCGGCGCGATCACGCCGCCGAGATAAGCGCCGTCGCCATGCACCACGTCGAACGTGGTCGCCGTGCCGAAGTCGATCACGACCAGCGGCCCGCGGTAGCGCTGGTGGGCGGCGAGCGCATTCAGCAGGCGGTCGGCGCCGACCTCATGCGGAGCGTCCACCCGGATCTCGAAGCCCCAGTCGAGCGAGGCGCGGGCGATCAGCGGTTCGCAGTCGAACCAGTCACGGCAGAGCCGGCGCAGGTTGTAGAGCGCGGCCGGCACCACCGTGCCGATCGCGCAGCGCGTGATGTCGGTCGGCTTCAGCCCGGCATGGCCCAGCAACGCCAGCAGCCAGACCGCGTATTCGTCGGACGTCCGCTCGGCGTCCGTCCGCACGCGCCAGGTGCCGCGCCATTCCGTGCCGTCATGCACGGCGAAGACGATGTTCGTGTTGCCCGCATCCACGGCCAGCAGCATGGCGCGTCAGGCTCCGTCCACTTCGCCCGAGCCGAAACGCCGCGGGCCGGCGCCGGTGTCGAGCAGCAGGGCCCCGTCCTCGGCCAGCCCCGCGAAGCTGCCGGTCGTTTCGCCCGTCCCGGTGCGCAGCGTCAACCTCTCGCCCAGGGCCGGCCCGCGCCGAAGCCATGCCGCGATCAGGTCCGGCATCGGCCGGTCCCGCCAGGACACGACAGAGCGGATCAGCCGGACCGCCACCTGCTCCGGTGGCGCGTCGCCCGGCAGGCGCGTCGTCGCGCGGCCCGGCACCTCGGGCGCGACGGCGAGGTTGATCCCGCAGCCCAGGATCACCCAGTCGAGCCGGCCGCCGGGCGTCGCGCCGGATTCGCAGAGCACGCCGGCGAGTTTCGCCCCGTCCAGAAGCAGATCGTTCGGCCACTTCACCCGAAGCGCCGCGGGGTCGGGCAGGTCCGGCTCCACCGCCTCCGCCATCGCGATGGCGCCGGCCAGCGACCAGCGCGCGGCGTCGCGCGCCGGCGTCCCGGGCCGCAGCAGCAGCGAGATGTAGAGATTGCCGGCCGGGCTTTCCCAGACGCGCCCGTCACGCCCTCGCCCGCCAGTCTGGCGGCGCGCCATGACCGCGAGGCCCTCCGGCTCTCCCGCCGCGGCAAGCCGCAGCAGGAGATCGCTGGTGGAGGGCAGCGTCTCCTCGAAGCGCAGCCGCCAGCCCGGCGGCAGCGCCTCCATCTCAGCCCGCCAGCGCCGCGATGGCGACCTGAGCCGCGCCGATCAGCGCCGCGGGAAAGAGGAAGAAGAACAGCGTCAGCAGACCCGTCCCCGCCATCACGACCGAGATGCCGGCCTGCCGCGCGTCGAACCCCTCGGCCGGCGCGTCGAAATACATGACCTTCACGATGCGCAGGTAATAGTAGCTGGCGACCACGGAGGTCAGGATGCCGATGATGGCCAGCGTCCAGAACCCCGCCTGCACGGCGGCGAGGAAGACGTAGAGCTTGCCGAAGAAGCCGGCGAGCGGCGGGATGCCCGCCATGGAGAACATGAAGACCGCCATCCACAGCGCCATGGCGGGATCGCTGCGGCCGAGGCCGGCGAGCTGGTCGATCTCCTCGATTGCGCGGCCGTTGCGACGCATGGACACGATCACCGCGAAGGTGCCGAGGTTCATCACGACGTAGATCGCGAGGTAGACCAGCACGCCGCGGTAGCCCGTGTCGCTCGCGACGGCCAGGCCCATCAGCGCGTACCCGACATGGCCGATGGAGGAATAGGCCATCAGCCGCTTGATGTTGCGCTGCCCGATCGCGGCGAAGCCGCCGAGGATCATCGACGCCGCCGAGACCACCCAGATCACCTGCTTCCACTGCGCCGCCATGTCCCCGAAGGGACCGATCAGCACATGCATCATCAGGCAGATCGCGGCGACCTTGGGCGCGGTCGCGAAGAAAGCGGTCACCGGTGTCGGCGCGCCTTCGTAGACGTCGGGCGTCCACATGTGGAAGGGCACCGCCGAGACCTTGAAGCAGAGCCCGGCGAGGACGAAGACCAGCCCCACCACCACGCCGGTCGAGGCCTGCGACGACAGCGCATCCGCCAGCCGGTCGAAGTTCGTCGTGCCCGCGAAGCCATAGACCAGCGACGACCCGTACAGCAGCAGGCCCGAGGCCAGCGCGCCGAGCACGAAGTACTTGAGGCCCGCCTCGGCGCTGCGCGCATTGTCGCGGTCGAAGGCGGCAAGGACGTAGAGCGGGAGCGAGAGCAGTTCGAGCCCGATGTAGAGCGCCATCAGGTCGTTGGCCGAGACCATGATCATCATGCCGACGGTCGCGAAGAGCATCAGCACGGGAAACTCGAAGCGGCGCAGGTTGCTCCGCTCGTCGAAGTCGAGCGCAAGGACAAGCGCGAGAGCCGCGCCGAGCAGGATCAGCACCTTGGCGAAGCGCGCGAAGCCGTCGCCGACATACTGGCCGGCGAAGGCCGTGCCCTCGCCCTGCCCCAGCACCAGCGCCGCGGTCACGACGAAGGCGCCGATCACCGCCATGGAGACCGGGAAGAACATGTCCCGCCTGGGGACGACGCCGATCAGCAGGATCATCAGGCCGGAAACCGCGAGCACGATCTCCGGCAGGGCGAGGGTCCAGTTCATCGGCGTCACATCCCGGCCAGGCGCGCCGCGCCGAGCGCGGCTTCATGCCGCTCGACGAGCGCCGTCACGCTGGCCTCGAAGAAGGTCAGGAAGGAGGAGGGATAGACCCCCATCCACAGCGTCAGCAGGACCAGTGGCGCGAAGACCGCGTATTCGCGCGGGCTGAGATCCAGCAGCAGCTTCAGGTCGTCGCGGGTGATCTTCCCGAAGATCACGCGGCGGTAGAGATAAAGCATGTAGGCCGCGCCCAGGATCATGCCGGTTGCCGCGCCGAATGCGACCCAGGGGTTGACCCTGAAGGCGCCGACGATGACCAGCAGCTCGCCCGGGAAGTTAGCGGTGCCGGGAAGCGCCACGGAGGCCATGGTGAACAGCATGAAGACCAGCGCGTAGGAGGGCATGATCTTCGCGACCCCGCCATAGCGCGCGATCTCGCGGGAGTGCACCCGGTCGTAGAGCACGCCCACGCAGAGGAAGAGCGCGCCGGAGACGATGCCGTGCGCCAGCATCGTGAACAGCGCGCCCGAGAGGCCCTGCACCGTGAAGGTGAAGATGCCGAGCGTCACGATGCCCATATGCGCGACCGAGGAATAGGCGATCAGCTTCTTCATGTCCTCCTGCGCGAGCGCGACGAGGGAGGTGTAGACCACCGCGATGACGGAGAGGCTGAAGACGAAGGGCGCGAAGGCCTGCGACGCCTCGGGCAGCATCGGCACGCTGAAGCGGATGAAGCCATAGGCGCCCATCTTCAGCAGCACGCCGGCCAGGATGACGGAGCCCGCGGTCGGTGCCTCGACGTGGGCGTCAGGCAGCCAGGTGTGCACCGGCCACATCGGCACCTTGACCGCGAAGGACACCATGAAGGCGGCAAACAGCCACATCTGCATCCCCCGCGGGAAGGCGGTCTGCATCAGCGTCGGGATGTCGGTGGTGCCGGCCTGGTACCACATGGCCAGCAGAGCCAGCAGCATCAGCAGGCTGCCCGCGAGCGTGTAGAGGAAGAACTTGAAGGCGGCATAGACGCGCCGCGCCCCGCCCCAGACGCCGATGATCAGGAACATCGGGATCAGGACGGCTTCGAAGAAGATGTAGAAGACGATGAAGTCGAGCGCGCAGAACATGCCGACCATCATCGTCTCGAGCACAAGGAAGGCGACCATGTAGTCCCGCACGCGGACCTTCACGGTGTCCCACGACGCCAGGATGCAGATTGGTGTCAGCAGCGTGGACAGCAGCACGAAAAGCACGGAGATGCCGTCCACGCCCATGTGGTAGGCGACGCCGTAATCCGGCAGCCACTCCAACCGCTCCACGAACTGGAACTCGGCGGTGGACGTGTCGAAACGCGCCCAGAGGATCAGCGACAGCGCCAGCGTGATCAGGCTGGTCCAGAGCGCGGTCCAGCGGGCGTTGGAGGCGACGGTCTCCTCGTCGCCACGCACCATGAGGATGATGAACGCACCTGCCAGCGGCAGGAAGGTCACCAGGCTGAGGATGGGGAAGCCGGCGGCGTTCATCGGGCACCGTAGAGCAGCAGGGTGACGAAGAGGACAAGGCCAATGATCATCGCGAAGGCGTAGTTCGCGACCCGTCCGGTCTGGATGCGCACCGCCCCGCGCGCCGCCTGGACCGCGAGGTCAGCGGCACCGTTCGGGACGCCGTCGATCAGCCTGGCATCGCCGGTCTTCCAGAAGGCGCGCGCCAGGAACTGCGCGGGCCGGACGAAGATCGCGTCATAGAGCTCGTCGAAGTACCACTTGTTCAGCAGGAACCGGTACAGCCCCTGGAAACGCGCGGCGAGCATGCCGGGCAGCTCCGGCCGCAGCATGTACATCACATAGGCCAGCGCGATGCCCGCCAGGCCGACCACGGTCGGCGCCAGCTTCACCCAGGCCGGCGCGTGGTGCGCATGCTCCAGCACCTGGTTGTGGGCGGCGTTGTGGATGGACTCGCGCCAGAAGGCTTCCTGGTGCTCCCCGATGAAGAGGTCGGCGAACAGGTAGCCGGTCAGCACGGCGCCGGTCGCCAGCACCAGCAGCGGCACCAGCATCACCATCGGGCTCTCGTGCACATGCTCCATCGTGTGATGGTCGGCGCGCGGCGTGCCGTGGAAGGTCAGGATGATCAGCCGCCACGAGTAGAAGGCGGTCAGGAAGGCCGCCGCCAGCGCTATGAGGAAGGCATAGGTGCCGGTGCCGCTATGCGCGGCCCAGGCCACCTCCACCAGCGCGTCCTTCGAGTAGTAGCCCGCGAAGAAAGGCACGCCGGCCAGCGCTAGGCTGCCGATCCACATGACGGCGTAGGTGACCGGGATCTTCTTCCAAATCCCCCCCATCTTCCGGATGTCCTGCTCGTCCGACATGGCGTGGATCACGGAGCCCGCGCCGAGGAAGAGCAGCGCCTTGAAGAAGGCATGCGTGAACAGATGGAAGATCGCGGCCTGGTACACGCCGACGCCGATCGCGAAGAACATGTAGCCGAGCTGCGAACACGTCGAATACGCGATGATCCGCTTGATGTCGTTCTGCACGCAGCCGATCGTCGCGGCAAAGATCGCGGTCGAGGCGCCGACGATCGTCACGATGGCCAGCGCCGTCGGGGCGTATTCCACCACCGGCGACATCCGCGCCATCATGAAGACGCCGGCGGTCACCATCGTCGCGGCATGGATCAGCGCGGAGACCGGCGTCGGGCCTTCCATCGCGTCCGGCAGCCAGGTGTGCAGGCCAAGCTGCGCCGACTTGCCGCAGGCGCCGAGGAACAGCAGCACGCTGATCACCTCGAGTGACGGCATCCCGAGGAACGTCCTCTGCTGGGCCTGCGCGACGCC
Organism: Falsiroseomonas sp. HW251; assembly: GCF_050563545.1. NCBI lineage: Bacteria > Pseudomonadati > Pseudomonadota > Alphaproteobacteria > Acetobacterales > Roseomonadaceae > Falsiroseomonas > Falsiroseomonas sp. HW251. Next base: position 60,837 of record NZ_JBNXUM010000016.1, on the reverse strand, counting down.
GGAGAAGATCGTCTCGAACTCGACGGACTGGAAGGTCCAGAAGGTGAGCGCCAGGCCGAGCATGAAGAAGAGGTCGCCGACGCGGTTGACGATGAAGGCTTTCATCGCCGCGCGGTTCGCGCTCTCGCGCTCGTACCAGTAGCCGATCAGCAGGTAGCTCGCGAGACCCACGCCTTCCCAGCCGAAGAAGAGCTGAACCAGGTTGTCCGCCGTCACAAGCATCAGCATCATGAAGGTGAAAAGGCTGAGATAGGCGAAGAAGCGCGGGATCGTCGCGTCGTGCGACATGTAGCCCACGGAATAGAGGTGGATCAGCGTCGAGATGAAGGTGACCATCATCACCATCACGACGCTCAGCGTGTCGTAGCGCAGCGCCCATTCCGCCTCGAAGCCGCCGACATCGAGGAAGGAGGCGATCGGCACCACGCCCGCGGCACCGCCCAGCGCGACCTCGACGAAGGCGCCGATCCCGCAGGCCGCGGCGAGCGCCATGAAGGCGACGGTCACCCATTGCGACGCCTTGTCGCCCAGCCAGCGACCGAAGAACCCGGCGAGGCAGGCGCCGAGCAGCGGGAAGAAGATGGCCCCGACATACATGGCGCTAGCCCTTCAGGGTGGAGATGTCCTCCACCTCGATCGTTCCGCGGTTGCGGAAGTAGATGACGACGATGGCGAGCCCGATCGCGGCTTCCGCCGCGGCGACGGTCAGGATCAGCATCGCGAAGACCTGCCCCGTTAGGTCCATCAGCCTGGCGCTGAAGGCGACGAGGTTGAGGCTGACCGAGAGCAGGATGAGTTCGACCGACATCAGGATAACGATGACGTTCTTCCGGTTGAGGAAGATGCCGAGGACACCGAGCGTGAACAGGATCGCGCCCACCGTGAGATAGTGCGCCAGGCCGACGGCCATCATCAGTGGTGCCCCCCGGCGTGTTCGACTTGCTTCGGCTCCGCCTCCGGCGGCGGCTCCACTGGCGGCCGCTCGATCCCAATGGTGCCGAGGCCCGCGCCGAGCGGCGGCTGGCGCAGATTGACGCTGCCGGCACGCGCAACCTGCTTGCCGATGTCCTGCCGCTTCGTCGTGGTCTTCCCGCGAAGCGTCAGCACGATCGCGCCGATCATTGCGACCAGCAGGATCAGCCCCGCCGCCTGGAAGAGGAAGACGTAGTCCGTGTAGAGGATCCGGCCCAGCGCGCGCGTGTTGTCCGCGTCGCCCGGCATCGGGTTCAGCCGCAGCGCCGCCGCATCCGTCGCAAAGCTCCAGGTCCCGAAGGCCAGCACCAGTTCCAGGAACAGGATCGCGCCGACCACCGCGCCGACCGGCGCATAGCGCTGGAAGCCCTCCCGCAATGCCGAGAAGTCGACGTCGAGCATCATCACGACAAAGAGGAAGAGCACCGCGACTGCGCCGACATAGACGATGACCAGGGTCATCGCCAGGAACTCGGCACCCGCGATCAGGAACAGCGCGGCGGCGTTGAAGAAGCAGAGGATCAGGAACAGCACGGAATGCACGGGATTCCGGCTTGTCACCACCATCACCGCCGAGGCGATCAGCACCGCGGCGAAGAGGTAGAAGGCGAGAGCCGCGATCATCGGTAGGGTGCGTCCAGCTCGAGCCGCTTGGCCAGCACCGCTTCCCAGCGGTCGCCGTTATCCAGCAGGCGCTCCTTGTTGTAGAGCAGTTCCTCGCGCGTCTCGGTCGCGAACTCCATGTTCGGCCCCTCGACGATTGCGTCCACCGGGCAGGCTTCCTCGCACATGCCGCAGTAGATGCACTTCACCATGTCGATGTCGTAGCGCGTGGTGCGGCGGGAGCCGTCCTCGCGCGGCTCGGCCTCGATGGTGATGGCCTGGGCAGGACAGATCGCCTCGCACAGCTTGCAGGCGATGCAGCGTTCCTCCCCGTTCGGGTATCGGCGCAGTGCGTGCTCGCCCTTGAAGCGCGGGCTCAGCGGCGTTTTCTCGTAGGGGTAGGAGATCGTCGCCTTCGGCTTGAAGAAGGTCTTGAGCGTCAGCCACATCCCCCCGGCGAGTTCCGCCAGGAGGAAGCTGCGTGCGACGCGGTCAAGGGTCATGGCCATTGTCGGTTCCTCAGGCCGCGGGCAGCCAGCCGAACAGCTTTAGCGCTGCTGCGGTCAGCACGAGCCAGACGAGGCTGAACGGAAGAAACACCTTCCAGCCCAGTCGCATGAGCTGGTCGTAGCGGTAGCGCGGAAAGGTCGCGCGCACCCAGATGAAGACGAAGAGGCAGAAGCAGATCTTGAACACGAACCAGAGCGGCCCGGGGATCCAGTTGAAGGGCGCGACGTCCACCGGCGGCAGCCATCCCCCGAGGAACAGGATCGTCGTCAGCGCCGACATCAGGATCATGTTCGCGTATTCCCCGAGGAAGAACAGCGCGAAGGACATCGAGCTGTATTCCACGAAGAAGCCGGCCACGAGCTCGGACTCGCCTTCCGGCAGGTCGAAAGGCGCTCGGTTCGTCTCGGCCAGGGTCGAGATGAAGAAGATCACGAACATCGGGAAGAGCGGGATGGCGAACCACACGGTGGACTGCGCGCGGACGATCTCCGTCAGGTTCAGCGACCCCACGCAGAGCAGCACGGTCACGATGACGAAGCCCATGCTGACCTCGTAGCTGACCATCTGTGCCGCGCTGCGCAGCGCGCCGAGGAAGGCGTATTTCGAATTGGACGCCCAGCCCGCGATGATGATGCCGTAGACGCCGAGCGAGCTGATCGCGAACAGATAAAGGATGCCGACATTGATGTCGGCGATCGCCCAGCCGTCGTTCACGGGGATCACGGCCCAGGCGATCATCGCCAGCATGAAGGTGATCATCGGCGCCAGGATGAACAGCACGCGGCTGGCCCCGGCGGGGATGATCGTCTCCTTCATCAGCATCTTGATGGCGTCGGCGAAGGGCTGCAGCAGGCCGAAGGGGCCAACGACGTTCGGCCCCTTGCGCAGCTGCATCGCGGCCAGGACCTTGCGCTCCGCCCAGGTGAGGTAGGCGACGCCGAGCAGCAGCGGCACCAGCAGCGCCAGCGCCTGCGCAACGGTCAGCGCGAGATGCCCGACCGGGGTGGCGAGGAAGCCTTCCATCGTCACGTCACTCCGCAGCCTGCAAGGCCGGCTGCTCGCCGTAGATCTCCGCGCATTCCGCCATCACGTCGGACGCCCGCGCAATCGCATCGGCCAGGTGGTACTGCGTGATTGCCGGCGCGAAGGGCGCGTCGGACATCTCAGCGGGATTGCCGGCGGGGCCGCTGGTGTCGTCGCAGCCGCGCTTCGCGAACGGCTCGGCGAGCGCCGGCAGCGCGCCCGCGATGGCGAGGCGAAGCTGGTCGAGAGTATCGAATGGCAGCTTCTGGCCGATCCCTTCCGACAGCGCGCGCGCGATGCGCCAATCTTCGCGTGCCTCGCCCGGTGCGTGCACCGAAAGCCAGGCCCGCTGCCAGCGGCCCTCGGTGTTGACGTAGGTCGCGTCCTTCTCGGTGTAGGCCGCGCCGGGCAGGATCACGTCGGCCCGCGCGGCCGCGCGGTCGCCGTGATGGCCCTGGTAGATCACGAAGGTGCCCGGCGCGATCCCTGCGGGATCGAAGCCGTCCGCGCCAAGCAGCCACAGCACATCGACGCCGCCGGCCAGCATCTGCCCCAGCGACTTGCCGCTCGGGCCCGGCAGGAAGTTCGCCTCCAGCGCGCCGACCTGGCCGCCGAAGAGATGGAGGACATTGAAGCCGTGCCAGTCCGGCCGCAGCGCATTCGCCTCCCGAGCGACCTGCCAGGCCGCCGCCAGCACATGAAGCCCGTCCGCCCGCGCCAACGCGCCACGCCCGACGATCACCATCGGATTCTTCGCGGCCTTCAGCACCTCCATGAAGGGATGCGAGCCATCCAGCAGCGCGCGTAGCGCGGCCGGGCCCCCGCCGAGATGCTCGTGGCGGTAGGTCAAATCCACGCCCTTCGGCCCGATGCGGCCGATCGGGAAGCGCGCCGCCAGCGTCCGCTTGCGGATGCGCGCGTTGATCACCGGCGCTTCCTTGCGGGGATCGCTGCCGACGATCAACAGCGCATCCGCCTGGTCGATGCCGGCGATCGTCGTGTTGAACAGGTAGAAGTCACGCCGCGTTGCGTCGATCGCGGCGCCGTCTGTGCGGCAATCCAGGTTCTGCACGCCGAGCGAGACCATCAGCGACCGCAGCGCGAAGGCGGATTCGACATCCACCAACTCGCCCGCCACCGCGCCGATGCGGTCAGGCGCCGTCGCCTTCAGCTTTGCCGCGACCGCGCCCAGCGCCTCCGCCCAGCTCGCCGGCTTCAGCTTGCCGTCCACCTTCACCCAGGGCCGGTCCAGCCGCCTGCGCTTGAGACCGTCGAAGGAGAAGCGGCCGCGGTCGGCCATCCACTCCTCGTTCACGTCGTCATTCACGCGCGGCAGGATACGCAGGACTTCCGGCCCGCGGTTGTCGATGCGGATGTTGGTGCCGGTCGCGTCCTGCACGTCGATGCTGTCGGTCTTCCGCAGCTCCCACGGCCGCGACACGAAGGCATAGGGGCGGCTGGTGAGCGCGCCGACCGGGCAGATGTCGATCAGGTTGCCGCTGAGCTCGCTCGTCAGCGCCTTCTCGACATAGGTGCCGATCTCGAGGTTCTCGCCGCGGTTTGTGCCGCCGAGGTCCGACGTCCCCGCCACCTCGGCGGAGAAGCGGACGCAGCGCGTGCACTGGATGCAGCGGGTCATGATCGTCTTGACCAGCGGCCCCATGTACTTGTCCTTCACCACGCGCTTGGCTTCGCGGTAGCGAGAGTGGTCCATGCCGTACGCGACCGCCTGGTCCTGCAGGTCGCACTCGCCGCCCTGGTCGCAGATCGGGCAGTCCAGCGGGTGGTTGATCAGCAGGAATTCCATCACGCCGCGACGCGCGTTGCGCACCATGGGGCTGTCGGTCTTCACCACCATCCCATCGGCCACGGGATAGGCGCAGGACGCCACGGGCTTCGGCGCCTTCTCGACCTCCACCAAGCACATCCGGCAATTGCCGGCGATGGAAAGTCGTTCGTGGTAGCAGAAGCGCGGGATCTCCTTCCCCGCGGCCTCGCAGGCCTGCAGCACGGTGGCCCCGTTCGGGACCTCCACCTCGATCCCGTCAACGGTGACTTTCGCCATCAGCCCTACTCCGCCGCCAGCGGCAGCGCCGCGGGCCTGGCATGCGCGGCCTTGTAGGCGGCGATGCGCTCTTCCATCAGCGGCCGGTAGTGCCGGATCAGCCCCTGCACCGGCCAGACGCCGCCATCGGCCAGCGCGCAGATCGTGTGGCCCTCGATCTTGCGCGTGACCTCTTCCAGCAGGTCGATTTCCTCGACTTCTGCCCGGCCTTCGACCATGCGGTCCATCATGCGGCTCACCCAGCCCATGCCTTCGCGGCAGGGCGTGCACTGGCCGCAGCTCTCATGCTTGTAGAAGCGCGACAGCCGCGAGATCGCGCGGATGATGTCGGTGGACTTGTCCATCACGATCACGCCCGCGGTGCCGAGGCCCGATTTGTGCTCGCGCAGCGCGTCGAAATCCATCAGCACGTCGTCGCAGATGTGCTTCGGCAGCAGCGGCGTGGACGACCCGCCCGGGATCACGCAGAGCAGATTGTCCCAGCCCCCGCGCACGCCGCCAGCGTGGCGGTCGATGAGCTCCCGCATCGGGATGCTCATCTCCTCCTCCACGTTGCAGGGCTTGTTCACATGGCCCTGGATGCAGAAGATCTTCGTGCCGGAGTTCTTCGGCCGCCCGAACTGCGAGAACCAGGCGCCGCCGCGGCGCATGATCTCCGGCACCACGGCGATGGTTTCGACGTTGTTGACCGTCGTCGGCGCGCCATAGAGACCGACGGCGGCCGGGAATGGCGGCTTCAGCCGCGGCATGCCCTTCTTGCCCTCGAGGCTCTCGATCAGCGCGGTCTCTTCGCCGCAGATATAGGCCCCTGCCCCGCGATGGACATACAGGTCGAAGTCCCAGCCCGACCCGCAGGCATCCTTGCCCAGCAGGCCCGCGTCATAGGCTTCGGCGATCGCGGCCTCGAGCACGACGCTCTCGTTGTAGTACTCGCCGCGGATGTAGATGTAGCCGGAATGCGCGCCCATCGCGAAGCCCGCGATCAGGCAGCCCTCGATCAGCGTATGCGGATCGTGGCGGATGATGTCGCGGTCCTTGCAGGTGCCGGGCTCGGATTCGTCGGCGTTGACGACGAGGTAGTGCGGCCGTTCGCTCGCCTGCTTCGGCATGAAGGACCACTTCATGCCGGTCGGGAAGCCCGCGCCGCCGCGGCCGCGGAGCCCCGAGTTCTTCACCTCCTCGATGATGGCGTCGCGGCCCTTCTCCAGGATGGCCTTGGTGCCGTCCCAGTTGCCTCGCTTCTGCGCCGCCGGCAGGCGCCAGTCCTGCACGCCGTATAGGTTGGTGAAGATGCGATCCTTGTCGGAGAGCGCCATTGCCTATTCCCCCGCCACGTCGGTCAGCGTCAGCGGGCCGCCTTCGGGCGCGCTGGTCTGGCGCCCGATGGTGCTGCCCGGCTTCGGCCGCTCGCCGCGCTTCAGCGCCTCGATCAGCTGGACCGTGCGGTCGTAATCCAGGTCCTCGTAGTAGTCGTCGTCGACCTGCAGCACCGGCGCGTTCACGCAGGCGCCGAGGCACTCGACCTCGGTCAGCGTGAACAGCCCGTCACCGCTGGTCTCGCCGACCTTCACGTGGGCTGCGTCATGGCACGCGCGCATCACGTCGTCCGACCCACGCAGCATGCAGGGCGTCGTGCCGCAGAGCTGCAGGTGGAAGCGGCCGATCGGCTTCATGTTGAACATGAAGTAGAAGGTTGCGACCTCGTAGACGCGGATCGGCGCGATGCCGAGACGGTCGGCGATGACATCCATCGCCACGCGCGGCACCCAGGCGCTGCCGGTCAGCCGCCCCATCTGGCGCTGCACGACATAGAGCAGCGGGATGGTGGCACTCGCCTGCTTGCCCTGGGGATAGCGCGCGAGGATCTTCCCGATCTGCGCCTCGCTCTGTTCGTCGAATGCGAAGCTCGTCGGCTCGACGGGACTCACCGGTCGATCTCCCCGAAGACGATGTCGAGGCTGCCGATGACGGACACCGCATCCGCCAGCATGTGCCCCTTGGAGAGCGCCTCCATCGCCTGGAGATGCGCGAAGCCAGGCGCGCGGATCTTCACGCGATACGGGCGGTTGGTGCCGTCGGCCACCATGTAGACGCCGAACTCGCCCTTCGGCGCCTCGGTCGCGGTGTAGGTCGCGCCGGCGGGCACGTGGTACCCCTCGGTGTAGAGCTTGAAGTGGTGGATCAGGCTCTCCATCGAACGCTTCATCTCGCCGCGCATCGGCGGCGTGATCTTGTTGTCCGCAATCTTCACCGGGCCGGGCTTCATCCGCTCCAGGCACTGGTGGACGATGCGAAGGCTCTCCCGCATCTCCAGCATGCGGACGAGGTAGCGGTCGTAGCAGTCGCCATGCACGCCGACCGGCACGTCGAAGTCGAGCTCGCCATACATGTCGTAGGGCTGCGACTTGCGCAGATCCCACGCGCAGCCGGAAGCCCGAAGGCAGGGCCCGCTGAAGCCCCAGGACATCGCCTGCTCGGCCGTCATGACGCCGATATCGACGGTACGCTGCTTGAAGATGCGGTTGCCCGACAGCAGCCCCTCGAGCTCATCGAGGAAGGCCGGGAACTGCGCCGCCCAGAGCCTGATCTTGTCCTCGAGACCCGCCGGCAGGTCGCGGCTCACGCCGCCCGCGCGGAAGTAGTTGACGTGGTAGTGGCTGCCGCCCACGGCCTCGTAGAACTCCAGCAGATACTCCCGCTGCTCGAAGCCCCAGAGGCTCGGCGTGATGGCGCCGACGTCGAGCGCATAGGTCGTGATGTTCAGCAGGTGGTTCGCGATGCGGGTCAGCTCCGCGAACATCGTGCGGATCCAGCGCGCGCGCTCCGGCACGTCCTTCTCGACGCCGAGCAGCTTCTCCACCGCGAGCACCCAGGTGTGCTCCATGCACATCGGCGAGACGTAGTCCAGGCGATCCATGTAGGGCATCGCCTGAAGATACGTCTTGTATTCCATCAACTTCTCGGTGCCGCGATGCAGCAGGCCGATATGCGGATCGGCACGCTCCACCACCTCGCCCTTCATCTCCAAGATCAGGCGCAGCACGCCATGCGCTGCGGGGTGCTGCGGGCCGAAATTGATGTGGTGGCTGTCGACCTCGATGGTGCGGGTCGCGGGTTCCTCGACGGCGGGAGGGACCACCTGGATGGACACGTCGCTGCTCATGTCATCGGGCCTTCGATCTGGCCGCGTTCCTCGCGCGTGAGATGCACCTTCTCGTCGCCCGGGAGCGTCGTCATGCCCTCCCACGGGCTGAGGAAGTCGAAATTCCGGAAGTCCTGGGTCAGCGCGACGGGCTCATAGACCACGGCCTTGCGGGTCTCGTCGTAGCGGACCTCGACGAAGCCGGTCAGCGGAAAGTCCTTGCGCAGGGGGTGGCCTTCAAAGCCGTAATCCGTCAGCAGGCGCCGCAGGTCGGGCTGACCCTCGAAGACGATGCCGTACATGTCCCAGGCCTCGCGCTCGTACCAGGTCGCGGCGGGCCAGAGGCCGACGCAGCTCGGCACCGGCGTCGCCTCGTCGGTCGAAACCAGGACGCGGATGCGCCGGTTGTACTGCAGCGAGAGCAAATTGTAGGCGACCTCGAAGCGCTCAGGCCGCTCCGGCCAATCCAGCCCGCAGAGGTCCATCAGCTGCTCGAAGGCGAGCCGCGGGTCGTCGCGCAGCAGCAGCAGCAGCGGGAGAAGGCCCTGGCGCGTCGCGCGGACCACCAACTCCTGCCCGCGCTCGACATAGGCTTCCTGCACCGCGGGGCCGGCGGCCTCGGCGATCGCGGCGCCGAGCTCGGCAAGGCTCATCTGCTGCTCAGCCACGAAGGATCGTCCCCGTGCGGCGGATCTTCTTCTGAAGCTGCATGATCCCGTAGACCAGCGCCTCTGCCGTCGGCGGGCAGCCCGGGACGTAGACGTCCACCGGCACGATGCGGTCGCAGCCGCGCACGACGCTGTAGGAGTAGTGGTAGTAGCCGCCGCCGTTGGCGCAGCTGCCCATGCTGATCACCCAGCGCGGCTCGCTCATCTGGTCGTAGACCTTGCGCAGCGCGGGAGCCATCTTGTTGGTCAGCGTGCCGGCCACGATCATCACGTCGGACTGGCGCGGCGATCCCCGCGGGATGACGCCGAAGCGATCGAGGTCGTAGCGCGCCATGTAGGCGTGGATCATCGGGACCGCGCAGCAGGCCAGGCCGAAGGTCATCGGCCAGAGGCTGCCCGTGCGGGCCCAGTTCACGACCTTGTCGAGGTTGGCGACGACGAAGCCCTTTTCCTCGACCTCTCCGGTGATGCCCTTGATCACCGCATCCTGCGCAGGACCGGGAGGCAGCGCCTCCTTGTTCCATGCGAGTGCGCCGTCCTGCGACGCAGCAGTTGAACCACTCATTCCGATCTCCCTGGCGCCCGCCGCGCCCGAGCTCCGGGGGTGCCCGTCAGGGCACCTCGCCCGGGTTCATTCCCAGTCCAGCGCGCCCTTCCGCCACTCATAGACGAAGCCGACGGTGAGCACGCCGAGGAAACCCATCATGGACAGGAAGCCGAACCACCCGATCTCGTTGAGCGCGACCGCCCAGGGGAAGAGGAAGGCGACTTCCAGGTCGAAGATGATGAAGAGGATGGCGACGAGGTAGAACCGCACGTCGAAGCGCCGCCGCGTGTCGTCGAAGGGCTCGAAGCCGCATTCGTAGGTCGACAGCTTCTCGGGGTCCGGCTTCTGCTTCGCTGCGAGCAGCGCGCCGCCGACCATCGCGCAGGCGATGCCCGCGGCGATCCCGAGAAAGACGAGGATCGGGAAGTATTCCGCCAGCAGCGGCTGGGTCATGCCTGTGCCGTCCTTAGCCTTGCAACCTTGCCCGGGATCTTGTGTCCCTGGGATGCCGGATGCGCCCATCGGGGGCGTCCCGCAAGGGCCGGGTCCCCGAAATGCCGCATTGCAGCGAAACGGACATTACCCGCGCCCGCCGCGCTCCGCCATAGGGACCGAGTTAATGTGGATAGGCAGCTAAGATGCGGGCGCGGCCCCGGAACGTCCAGGGCACGCAGTCGCATCGATTTACATGATGTTCCGTCGCTGGCGCGAGTGACGGGGCTCGAACCCGCGACCTCCGGCGTGACAGGCCGGCGCTCTAACCGACTGAGCTACACCCGCGTGCGACAGGCCGCGGGGAATAGGAGGGGCGCGGGGTGGTGTCAAGCGCGCGCCCCGAGGCGAGACGTCTATCGTGCGTCGGCCGGGACGAAAACCGGGATCTCGCGCCAGTCGCGCCGGCGGACGGCGATCAGGCATTCCGCGTGCTCGGGGTGGGTGGCGGGGATGTCCCGGAAGGCCATGGACATCACGACAAGGGTCGGCAGGTCGCCGGCGACGCGGCGGACGCCGTTCTCGTCGATATAGGTCCGCAGCGCATGGCCGCTGGCGATGCAGTTCAGCGCCCCGCCGGACGGGCCGGGGTCGAAATGCGGCTGGTCGAACAGCGCCTGGCGGCCCGGCGCGCGGGTGATCATCTGCGGCGCGAGCGGCGACGCAGTCGGCGTCGGGCTGATGGTGACGAGGGTCGTGCCGTTGACCAACTGTCCCGCGACCGTGCCGGGCGGCAGCGGCGGCATATCGAGGGCAACTGTCTGCGCCGGCGGCCTGGCCGGCGGTATCACGATGAGCGGCGGCTGCTGGGGCAGCAGCGGCTGTGCGATGGGCCCCTGTTGCGGCGGCAAGCGCGTCGGGTCCGGCGGCACCGCGATCGGGCCCTGCTGGATCGGTGGCCGCGGCTGAGGCTGCGCCACCAAGGGCGGCTGCTGGTTCGGTCCCTGCGGCAGCAGCGGCTGGGCGATCGGGCCTTGCTGCGGCGGCAGGCGCGTCGGGTCGGGCGGCACAGCGATCGGCCCCTGCTGGACGGGCGGCCGCGGCTGAGGCTGCGCCACCAAGGGCGGCTGCTGGTTTGGTCCCTGCGGCAAAGCCGGCTGCGCGATCGGCCCCTGCTGCGGCGGCACGCGCGTCGGGTCGGGCGGCACAGCGATCGGCCCCTGCTGGACGCGCGGCCGCGGCTGAGGCTGCGCCACCAAGGGCGGCTGCTGGTTCGGTCCCTGCGGCAGTGGTGGCTGCGCGATCGGGCCCTGCTGCGGCGGCAAGCGCGTCGGTTCGGGTGGCACCGCGATCGGCACCTGCTGCGGCGGGCCGCGCGTCGGGTTGGGCGGCACGGCGATCGGCCCCTGCTGGACCGGCGGCCGCGGCTGAGGCTGCGCCACCAAGGGCGGCTGCTGGTTCGGTCCCTGCGGCAGTGGTGGCTGCGCGATCGGGCCCTGCTGCGGCGGCAGGCGCGTCGGTTCGGGTGGCACCGCGATCGGCACCTGCTGCGGCGAGCCGCGCGTCGGGTCAGGCGGCACCGCGATCGGTCGCTGCTGGACGGGCGGCCGCGGCTGCGGCTGGACCACCAGCGCCGGCTGCTGGGTCGAACCCTGCGGCAGCGGCGGCTGCGCGATCGGCACCTGTTGCGCCGGCCCACGCGTCGGGTCCCGCGGGATCGCGACGGGCACGCGCTGGCCGACCGGCAAAGGCTGGGGGCGGGCGACCATGACCGGCATCTGCCCCGGCCCCTGCGGCAAGGGCGGCTGCGCGATCGGGATCTGCTGCGGCGGAGGCCTGATCGCGTCGGGCGGACTCGCGATCGGCCCCTGCCCCTGTGGCGGTCTCGGCTGCGGCTGCGCAACCAGCGGCGGCTGCTGTCCCGGTCCCTGCTGCGGCGGCGGCCGGGCAACCGGCACGTCAACCAGCGGCAGGCGCGCCGGATCCGGCGGGACCGCGATCGGCACGGCCTGCGGCAGCGGCCTGCCGGGCGGCGGAACCAACGGCACCTGCGCCGGCGGCAGCACCACCCCCGGCGGCGGCCCCTGCGGCCGCTGCACGACGACCGGCCGCGACGGCGCGACCAGCGGGTCGGGCGGCCTCTGCTGGAGCACCACCGACCCGAGCCCCGGCGGCGCCTGCATCGGCCCCGGCCCGCCCGGCGTCGTGACCGGCACCTGCGGCACCGGCGTCACCACCACCGGCACGCCCTGCGGCGCGGCCACCGGACCCTGCACCACGGTCCCTGGCAGCGGCGGCACCGCGATGACGCGCGGCGGGACCGACTGCGGCACCATGGTCACCCCGCCCGGCGCGACCTGGGGCGTCACCGCCCCGCCCGGCATCACCAGCGTCCCGGGCGGCGTGGCCGTCACCACGACGGGCTGCTGCCGCGGCGGCAACTGGGTGGCCTGCGGCGGGTCCTGGTGCGTCCCCGTGACAGACAAGGGGTTCACTGGCACCACCAACCCGCAGGAATCCGCGGCGTGCGGGTTGTGCGTGCCCTGGCACCAGCCGAAGCGGTTGCCGTTGGCCCCGCCGCCGGCGCTGCGCGACTGCGCCGCCGCCTCGCCTGCCACCAGAAGCAGCGCCACGGGAGCGATGGTGCCGAGCAGGATCCGCCGCATCGCCGACTCCCTCACCAGGCCTTCGTCAGCCGGACATAGGCGGCCGGGCTGTACTGCACGCCCGTCCCGTCGTCGCTCAGCGGCAGCCCGACCCAGCCGGAGAGGGCGAACCCGCGATCCAAGATCGCCCGCCAGGCGACACCGACGGAGGCCAGCGACACCGTCCTCTCCCCGAGCGTCCCCGGCAGCACCGTCCCCGGCGCAGCGGGATAGGGGCTGTTCTTCCGCACCGTGCCCGCATCCAGGAACACCGAGGGTGTCACGGATTGCAGGATGCCGCGCTCCACCGGGATGTAGCGGCTGAGCTCGATCGTTCCGATTGCGCCGGTGTCGCCCGTCGCGGTACCGAGCGCGTAGCCGCGCATCCGCTCGCGGTCGCCGAGATACATCCGCTCCGTCTCCGTCAGCGTGTCCGGCGAATACTTCGCGTAGCCTTCCAGCCGGAGCGCCCAGCCCTGCCCGGGCTCGCCGAGCCGGAACACCGCGCCGGCCACGGCGCGCAGATGCCAGAATGTCGGGCTGACATTGGTGTTGGACGCGGAATAGGCGTCGCCGAAGGATAGCGTCAGCCCCAGCCGGAAGGCCGGCGCCTGCACATCGTTGGAGGTGTAGTAGGCGGAGACGCGCAGCGCGCTCGACCGGTCCGTCGTGAACTCCGCGCCGTCCACGTCGATCGCCCGGTGGTCGGCCTCCAGCATCAGGTAGAGCGACTGGTCGATCCGCCGCAGCACGGGATAGCCGAGCACCGCGCCGTAGAACTCGCCGCGCTGGTTGCGCCGTTCGGTCTGGGTGCCATCGAAGTCGCGGGTGTAGACGAGGTTCGACGCAAAGGCCTCGGCATACAGACCGTCATTACCGATCGGCACGCGGTAGAAGGCCGCGCCGTTGAAGCCCGGCTTCGTCGCGTCGGTGGCGCTGGTGCCGCCGACCACGACACGAGCGAGGTCGCCGGTGGTCAGCAGCGAATAGGCCTCGCCGCTGACGAACGCGTCCACGGCGCTCGCGCGCGGGACGTTGTCCACCAGCGCAGAGACGGCGTAGCGGCGCTGCTGCGCATGGATGACGGAGCGGTATTCGCCCGTCGCGGGATCCGGCACGAATTCCGACCGCAGCGAGATCCCCGCGAGGTCGCCGGCCAGCATCAGCGCGCGCTCATAGGCATCGAGGCGGAGCGGCGTGCCGTCCATCACCGGCGCGAGATAGGCGGCGATGCGGTTGCCCGCGCGCTCCTCGACGCCGGTGACCTCGATCCGGCGCACGCCGCCCTCGTTCACCGCGATTCCCTGCCGGCCGGAGACGGGATCGCGGAAGGCCCAGGCGCGGGCCAGGAACCAGCCATCCTCGTGGTAGAGCTGCTCGATGACGCGGGCGGTGGCGGCGAGGTCGGGCGCGGCTTCCTGCCGCGCGACGGCGTCGGCGTAGGAGAGCAGCGCGGCCTGGTCGTAGAGCGTGACGCCGTGCATCTCGACCGACGCCTGCGCGCGCGCCGCGAGAGGCCAGGCCAGGGCGGCGAGGAGGAGCAGGACGGGTCGCACGGCCGAACTCTAGCGGTTGCCGCAACAGCGTGAAGCGCAACCCCAAAGTTTTTGCGCGGGTGCGGCAAATCGGCATGGGGGAGCAGTCCCGCGGCCCGCGCCATGCACCGGAGGCTTGGCGGCCGGCGCGTCCCGGCGTAGGGCAGCGCGGGGGCGCTTAGCTCAGCGGTAGAGCGCCTGTCTTACACACAGGTGGTCGGCGGTTCGAACCCGTCAGCGCCCATTCTTCCCTGCCGCAAGCGGCAGGGAATAATCCGCCGGAGGGAGCACGAAGCGACCCGCGACGCACTGAGTCGCGGCGCGGCCAGTAGCCCGCGGATGGTCGCATCTGCACGCCTCGCAAACACGAAGGGCCGGTCCTTGCGGACCGGCCCTCGGCAAAATCCCCTGCCGGCTTGAACTCAGTTCACGGCGTCCTTCAGGCCCTTGCCGGCCTTGAAGCGCACGGTCGTGCTCGCCGGGATCTTGATCTCCTCTCCGGTGCGGGGGTTGCGGCCCTTGCCGGCCTTGCGCTTCGACGTCGAGAAGGTGCCGAAGCCGACCAGGCGCACGTCCTGCTTCTTCTTCAGCGCCTTGGTGATCGCCTCGAACACCGCATCCAGCACGTCGCCGGCCTTCGACTTCGGCAGATCGCCGGCATCGGCGACGATCGCGACCAGATCCTGCTTGTTCATCATGCCCCCCCTGGAGGTTCCAACACATGTACCGAATGGCCTGCGCCGGTCCCCGGCGCGGCGCGGGCGGACACTAGGCGCGGCCTTTCGCACACGTCAACGTGCACAACCCCGGATATCCGCAGGAATCCGCGCCTCCGCGAGGGATGCTCGGGATGCCGCCACGCGCCGCGGCATCGCGCGCGCCGGGCAGAAATGAAAAGGGCGCCTGCCTTTCGGCAGACGCCCTTTCACATCGTCTGAAGAACGCGCTCAGTGCGGCCGCACACCCGCACCGTCTCCCGCGGCCGGCGCCGGCGGCGTCTCCGCCGGCTCCTCCCAGGTGATCGGCTCGGGCTGACGCGCGAGAGCCTTGCCGATCACCTCGTCCACATGGCTGACGGCGATGATCTTCAGGTTCTTCTTCACGTTGTCCGGGATCTCCGCGAGATCCTTCTCATTGTCCTTCGGGATGAAGACCGTGGTGACGCCCGCGCGGAGCGCGGCGAGAAGCTTCTCCTTCAGGCCGCCAATCGGCAGCACGCGGCCGCGCAGCGTGACCTCGCCCGTCATCGCGATGTCCTTGCGGACCGGGATGCCGGTCAGCACGGAGACGATGGAGGTCGCCATCGCGACACCCGCGGAAGGTCCATCCTTGGGCGTCGCGCCTTCCGGCACGTGCACATGGATGTCGCGCTTCTCGAACAGCGTGGGCTTCACGCCGAAATTCGTCGCACGCGAGCGGACATAACTCATCGCCGCGCTGACGCTTTCCTGCATGACGTCGCCGAGCTTGCCGGTCGTCTTCACGTTGCCCTTGCCCGGCACCATGACGCCTTCGATCGTCAGGATCTCGCCGCCGACCTCGGTCCAGGCCAGGCCGGTGACCACGCCCACCATGTCCTCGGCCTCGGCCTCCCCGTAGCGGAATTTCCGCACGCCTGCGAACTTCTCGAGGTTCTTGACGGTGACCGCGACCTTCTTCGACTTCTTCGCGACGATCTCGCGCACCGCCTTGCGCGCGATGCCCGCGAGCTCGCGCTCGAGGTTGCGCACGCCCGCTTCCCGCGTGTGGTAGCGCACCATGTCGCGGATCGCCTCGTCGCTAATCGTCCACTCGCCGGCCTTCAGCCCGTTGGCCTCGGCGACCTTGGGCAGCAGGTGGCGCTTGGCGATCTCGACCTTCTCGTCCTCGGTGTAGCCGGGGATGCGGATGATCTCCATGCGGTCGAGCAGCGGCTGCGGCATGCGCAGGCTGTTCGCCGTGGTGATGAACATCACGTCCGACAGGTCGTAGTCGACCTCGAGGTAGTGGTCGTTGAAGGTCGAGTTCTGCTCGGGGTCCAGCACCTCCAGCAACGCGGCCGAGGGATCGCCCCGCCAATCCGCGCCCAGCTTGTCGATCTCATCGAGCAGGAAGAGCGGGTTGGACGACTTCGCCTTCTTCATGCCCTGGATCACCTTGCCGGGCATGGAGCCGATATAGGTCCGGCGATGGCCGCGCACCTCGGCCTCGTCCCGCACGCCGCCGAGCGACATGCGCACGAAGTTGCGCCCCGTCGCCTTGGCGATGGACTTGCCGAGCGAGGTCTTGCCGACGCCGGGCGGCCCGACCAGGCACAGGATGGGCCCGCGGATCTTCTGGCTGCGCGACTGCACCGCCAGGTACTCGATGATCCGCTCCTTGACCTTGTCGAGGCCATAGTGGTCGTGCTCGAGCACCTTTTCCGCTGCGACGATGTCGTTGCGGATGCGGGTGCGCTTCTTCCAGGGAATCGAGAGCATCCAGTCGAGGTAGTTTCGCACGACGGTCGCCTCGGCCGACATCGGCGACATCGTCTTGAGCTTCTTCAGCTCCGCGATCGCCTTCTCGCGCGCTTCCTTCGTGAACTTGGTGGCCTTGATCTTGGCCTCGAGCTCGGCGGCCTCGTCCTTGCCGTCCTCGCCCTCGCCCAGTTCCTTCTGGATCGCCTTCAGCTGCTCGTTCAGGTAGTACTCGCGCTGCGTCTTCTCCATCTGCCGCTTCACGCGGTTCCGGATGCGCTTTTCCACCTGCAGGACGCCGATCTCGCCTTCCATATGGGCGAAGACGCGCTCGAGACGCGGGGCGACGCCCGCGGTCTCCAGCAGCTCCTGCTTCTCGGCGATCTTGAGGTTCAGGTGCGACGCGACGGTGTCCGCCAGCTTGGACGGGTCGTCGATCTGGTTGATCGAGACCAGCACCTCCGGCGCGATCTTCTTGTTGAGCTTGATGTAGCTCTCGAACTGCGTGACGACGGACCGCGCCAGCGCCTCGGTCTCGCGACCCTCGGCCGGCTTCTCCTCCGCCATCGGGCCGGCGAAGGCCTCGAAATACGGGTCGGTAGCCTTGTAGGCGTCGATCTTCGCGCGCCTGCCGCCCTCGACCAGCACCTTGACCGTGCCGTCCGGCAGCTTCAGCAGCTGCAGCACGGTGGAGACCGTGCCGACATTGTACAGGTCGTCCACGCCGGGATCGTCCTGGGACGCGTTCTTCTGCGCGACGAGCAGGATCTGTTTGTCGTCGCGCATCACGGCTTCAAGGGCGCGGACGGATTTCTCGCGCCCGACGAAGAGGGGCACGATCATGTGGGGAAATACGACGATGTCGCGCAGGGGCAGCACGGGAAGCTGCTCGGCGCGGCCAACTACTTTCTCTTCAGCCGCCATCGGGACCTCGCTCGGGACGATCGGCGCGGGGCCGCCCACGACAGGACCGATCCTCGGTCCCCTCGCTTTTCGGCACGGCCCGGCACCACGGGATTGTTGGAAGATGGGTCCCCCGCCCCCCCACTGCAAGCGTGGCCCTGGCCCATGGCCGGGGCGCGTGGTGCGCAGGTGTGGGGTGGGGGTCCAAGCGGATGCTCAGCCGGCGGCCTGCTCCGCCTTGCGCTCGCCGTAGATGAAGAGCGGGCTCGCGCGGCCCTCGGCCACCTCGCCGTTCACCACCACCTCCTCGACGTCCTCGAGGCCGGGCAGGTCGAACATGGTGCCGAGCAGGATGCTCTCCATGATGGAGCGGAGCCCCCGCGCGCCGGTCTTGCGCTGGATCGCCCGCGTCGCGACCGAGCGCAGGGCGTCCTCGGTGAAGGAGAGCTTGGCGCCTTCCATCTCGAACAGGCGCTGGTACTGCTTGACCAGGGCGTTCTTCGGCTTGGTCAGGATCTCGATCAGCGCCTTCTCGTCGAGGTCCTCGAGGGTGGCGACCACCGGCAGGCGGCCGATGAACTCGGGGATCAGGCCAAACTTCAGCAAGTCCTCGGGCTCGACCTCTCGCAGGATGGCGCCGGTGCGGCGATCGTCGGGCGACTTCACCTCGGCGCCGAAGCCGATGCCGGAACCCTTGCCGCGGGCGCCGATGATGCGCTCGAGCCCCGCGAAGGCGCCGCCGCAGATGAATAGGATGTTGGTCGTGTCCACCTGCAGGAATTCCTGCTGGGGATGCTTCCGCCCGCCCTGCGGCGGGACGGAGGCGACCGTGCCCTCCATGATCTTGAGCAGCGCCTGCTGGACGCCCTCGCCCGACACGTCGCGGGTGATGGAGGGGTTGTCCGACTTGCGGCTGATCTTGTCGACCTCGTCGATGTAGACGATGCCGCGCTGCGCGCGCTCGACGTTGTAGTCGGCGGCCTGCAGCAGCTTCAGGATAATGTTCTCGACGTCCTCGCCGACATAGCCGGCCTCGGTCAACGTCGTCGCATCGGCCATGGTGAAGGGGACGTCGAGGATGCGGGCGAGCGTCTGCGCGAGCAGCGTCTTGCCCGAGCCCGTCGGCCCGATCAGCATGATGTTCGACTTCGCGATCTCGATGTCGCCCGACTTCCCGCTATGGGCGAGCCGCTTGTAGTGGTTGTGGACCGCGACCGAGAGGACCCGCTTGGCGTGGTCCTGGCCGATGACGTAATCATCGAGGACCTTGCAGATCTCCTTCGGCGTCGGGACGCCGTCGCGGGACTTCACGAGGTGCGTCTTGTGCTCCTCGCGGATGATGTCCATGCAGAGTTCGACGCATTCGTCGCAGATGAACACGGTCGGGCCCGCAATCAACTTGCGGACCTCGTGCTGCGACTTGCCGCAGAACGAGCAGTACAGGGTGTTCTTCGAGTCCGCGGACTTGCTCATGCCTGCTCCAAAAGCCGTCGCCCCGCGGACGGGGTCCCGGCCTCAGCTCTCGCCCGCCCCCTGGGAGGAAGGTCGGCCAACGGCCACCATAGTCGCCGCTGGGGCGGGGGGAAAGCATAACCCGATTGACGCATGGCCGGGATGGCCGTGCGGTTAACAGCTGTGGCGGGGCCCTTGGCTACCCCCAAGGGTCCCGCCGGGGGCCGCGCCGAGCTCAGCCTTTCGTCGCCTCGGCGACCGTGAGTGGCCGCTGCTCGACCACCTGGTCCACGAGGCCGAAATCCCGGGCCTCCTCGGCCGACATATAGGTGTCGCGCTCGAGCTTGGCCTGGATCTGCTCGATGGGCTGGCCCGTGTGCTTCACATAGATCTCGTTGAGGCGCTGGCGGGTCTTCAGGATCTCGCGCGCCTGGATCTCGATGTCGGTCGCCTGGCCCTGCGCGCCGCCGGAGGGCTGGTGGACCATGATCCGCCCGTTGGGGAGCGAGAAGCGCTTGCCCTTCTCGCCCGCCGTCAGCAGCAGGCTGCCCATGGATGCCGCCATGCCCATGCACACCGTCGAGACGGGGGAGCGGATGTACTGCATGGTGTCGTAGATCGCGAGGCCCGCCGTCACCACACCGCCCGGGGAATTGATGTAGAAAGCGATGTCCTTGTTCGGATTCTCGCTCTCCAGAAACAGCAGCTGCGCGCAGAGCAGGCTGGCGACCTGGTCGTAGACCGGGCCGGTCAGGAAGATGATCCTCTCCTTGAGCAGGCGGGAATAGATATCGAAGGCCCGCTCGCCGCGCGCCGTCTGCTCGACGACCATGGGGACGAGGGTATTGTCGTAGATCTCGACGGGGTCGCGCTCGCGCTGCATCGGTCGTCCTTTCAGGCCCGGCGGGCCGGGCAGCCCCGGCCCGGGGGAGCGGGGCCGGCGCGTGAATTCTGGCATCAATGTGGGACAGCCGGCGCCCCGCGCAAACCCCCCGGCCGGTCAGCGAATTGTCACGGCGCGGCGGGGGCGTTCCGGTTCCCGCGTGTGCGCCTTGCCTCAGCCGGGGCGGCCGGCCAGCGTTTCCGACGGGGTCTCCCCGAACAGGTCCCGATAGGCCAGGGAGAAGCGCCCGAGATGCCAGAAGCCGAGGTCGAGGGCGATCGTCTTCACCAGCGTCCCCTCGACCGCCTGCCGCAGCAGCCGGCGGGCCAGGTTCAGCCGCCGGATGCGCAGGTACTGTTGCAGGCTGACCCCGAGGGCGACGCCGAAGGACTCGTTCAGCGCGCGCGGGCTGACGCCGAGCGCCCGGCCGACCTCCTCGCTGTAGACGGGCTGCGCGAGGACGGCGTCGAGGTAGTCCATCGCCCTCCTCACGACCCGCAGATGCTGCCCGCTGGCCCTGGCCGGCCGCTCCGGCGCCGTGGCGAGCGCGGCCGCCAGACGGGCCGAGACGGCCTCGACGATCGCGCCGGCGACAGCCGGGGCGCGCAGCGCCGCGGGGTTGGTGGCGGCCATGTCGCCGACCTCGACCGTCAGGCGCCGAAGGCCCGGCGCGGCGCGCAGCCGGCCGACACAGAGAAAGGTCCCCGCCCCGGACGGCCAGGCGTCCTCGATCGGCGTGCCGAACTCTCCGTCGCCTAGCAGAAGGGCAGCCCAGGCCGCTCCGGCCCGGGCATGAGCCAGGATCTCGGCCCCCGGCCGGGCTAGCACGATGTCGTCGGCCCCGAGCAGGCTGCCGTTGAACCGCGATTCGCCGGCCGGACCGCCGGTCGGCAGCAGCAGGCCGAAGCGGTCCGCACGAAGGACGCCTTGCGCGATGTAGCCGTTGCTCGCCTCGTTCGACTGGAGCCGGAGCGTGCCGAAATCGGCAACCCGCATGCGCAGACGGAACGGCCCGGATGCGGTCCGGCTATGCTCCATCCGCGCGTCGCCCTGCGCCGCGGCAAGCTCGTCGAGGTCGGTGATCTCCGCCGCCCAGGCCTGGCGCGTCTCTGCCTTCACCACCGACCTTCCGTCACAACCAGGCTGAAGCGCGGCTCGACCATGCTCCGGAATCGGATAACGTTCCAGCGCTGGAAGCAGCGCGGGCCGGCGTATACTGGGCGCACACGCCGCTGAACCGGAGCCCCCCGTCCTGCCCCGCCTCGCTGCCCTACGCGTCCTGGCTCTTTCTTTCCTGTCCCCGGCGCGGTCGTGCAGGCGCCGACCACGACCGGGCGCGCTGCAACCCGCTGACGGGCCGCCAATCATCAACTACAACATTCCGGATTCGCCGGGCACCTACGTCTGCGTCTCGCCCATCTTACGGCGAACACGGAGGCGCAGAGCAGCCAGCTACGGATGGTCCCGCTCGGCCTCGCCGTAGACTTCCGGTCTTCGGCGGTCGCGCCGCCGTTTCCGAAATGACCTGCCCGCCTGATGCGCCGCCTAGCCGCGCAGCCCATCCAAGATCACGAGAGGAAGGACCCCGATGACCATAACCCGCCGCGCCGCCACGCTCGCCAGCCTCGGCCTTGGCATTGGCGCCGCCGTGCCGCCTGGCCAGGCGCTCGCCCAGGGACTCCAGTTCTTCGAAGGCGTCGAGGATTTCTGGCTGGCGTCCGAGGCCTACATCTACGGCTACCCCCTGGTGACGATGGAGATGACGCGGCGCGTCATGACCAATGTGGCTTCTGCCGGCGGTCTGCGCGCGCCGATGGGCCAGCTCATCAAGGCGCGGAGCTACCCGGACGCCAGCTTCCGCGACGTCACCGCGCCCAACGCCGACACGCTCTACACGACGGCCTGGGTGGA
The DNA here is from genome assembly GCF_050563545.1 of Falsiroseomonas sp. HW251. Taxonomy (NCBI): domain Bacteria; kingdom Pseudomonadati; phylum Pseudomonadota; class Alphaproteobacteria; order Acetobacterales; family Roseomonadaceae; genus Falsiroseomonas; species Falsiroseomonas sp. HW251. The sequence continues at coordinate 39,108 of NZ_JBNXUM010000016.1, read as the reverse complement.
TGTCGGCAACGAGCCTTGGATCGTCAGCCTGCCCGACATGAAGGGCCGTTACGCCCTGTTCCCGATGCTCGACGGCTGGACGACCGTGTTCCAGGTGCCGGGCAAGCGCACCACCGGCACCGGCCCGCAGACCTACGCCATCACCGGCCCCGGCTGGACCGGCACGCTGCCGGCCGGCGTCACGGAGTACAAGTCGCGCACCAGCATCGTCTGGCTGCTGGGCCGCATCTACTGCACCGGCACGCCGCAAGACTATGCGGAGGTGCACGCGCTGCAGGACCAGATCAGCGTCGTGCCGCTGAGTTCCTACGGCCGGCCCTACACGCCGCCGCCGGGGCAGGTGAACCCGTCCATCGACATGCGGGCCGCCGTCCGCGACCAGGTGAACGGGATGACCGCCGCGCAGTATTTCACGGTGCTGGCGGACCTGATGAAGCGCAACCCGCCCGCTCGGGCCGACGCGCCGCACATCGCCCGCTTCGCCAGCATCGGCCTGGTCCCAGGCCAGGATTTCGACGCGTCCAAGCTGCGTGCGGACTTCGCCAGCCGCATCCCGTCCGTCAGCTTCGATCGCATCATGCTGCAGTTCCGCATCAACTCGGCGGTCAAGAACATCAACGGCTGGGCCTACACCACGCGCACCGGGATCTACGGCACGGACTACCTGATGCGCGCGCTGGTCACCGCGATCGGCCTCGGCGCCAACCGGCCGCAGGACGCGGTCTACCCGACCTCGCTGAAGGACGCCGACGGCAACGACTATTCCGGCGCCAACCGCTACGTCATTCGCTTCGCACCGGGCCAGCTGCCGCCGGCCGAGGGCTTCTGGTCCCTCACCATGTACGACGCCGGCTACTTCTTCGTGGCGAACCCGATCAACCGCTATTCCATCAGCGCGCGGCAGGACCTCAAGCGCAACCCGGACGGGTCGGTGGACATCGTGATCCAGAATGCCTCGCCCGGCGCGGACCGCGAATCCAACTGGCTGCCGGCGCCCACCGGCAAGTTCATCCTGATGATGCGGCTCTACTGGCCGAGCGAGGCCGATCCCTCGATCATCGACGGCAGCTGGGTGATCCCGCCGGTCACGAAGGTACCGAGCTAGCCGGCGTTGTCGCCGCCGCTGCCGCTGCCGCCCCTCTCCCCCGCTTGCGGGAGAGGGGGATGCGAATTCAGCCCGCCGCCTCGGTCAGCGCCTTCGGCTCCACCGGCTTCTCGGCCACCTTCGCGAGCTCGAGCACGAAGTCCACGACCTTCTCCTCGAAGATCGGGGCGCGCAGCCCTTCGACGGCCTGGGGGTTGTTCCGGAAGTAGTCGAGAACCTGCTTTTCCTGGCCCTGGTAGCGGCTCGCCTCCGTCCGCATCGCGTTGGCCAGCTCGTCGTTGCTGACCTGGATGTTGTTCGTGCGGCCGATCTCGGACAGCAGCAGGCCGAGCCGGATGCGGCGCTCGGCGATCGCGCGGTACTCGGACTTCAGCGTGTCCTCGTCCTTGCCCTTGTCGTCCTCGTCGAGGCGCCCGGCCTTGAGGTCGGCCTCCACGCGCTGCCAGATCTGGGCGAACTCGTTATCCACCATGCCCTCCGGCACGGTGAAGCTCGCCTTCTCGGCCAGCGCATCCAGCAGCGCGCGCTTCACCTTCATCCGGGCGAGGCTGTCGTATTCGCGCTGCAGGTTCTCGCTCACGCGCGCCTTCAGCGTGGCCAGATCGTCCATGCCGAGCTTCTTCGCGAACTCGTCGTCGAGCTCGGGCAGCTGCTTCACCTTCAGAGCCTTGGCGTTGATCTTGAAGACCGCCGGCTTGCCCGAGAGATCGGCCGAGCCGTAGCCCTCGGGGAAGGTCACCTCGATGGATTTCTCCTCGCCCGGCGCCATGCCCTCGAGCTGCTCGGTGAAGCCCGGGATGAAGCCCGTCCCCCCCACCTCGATCGGCATGTCGGACGCCGTGCCGCCCTGGAAGGGATCGGCGAGGCTGCCGTCCTCGTTCTTCAGCCGCCCCTCGAAGTCGCAGACCAGGATCTCGCCCTTGGCCGCGGCGCGCGGCTCGGCGTCCTCGGTCTGGGCCAGGCGTTCGCGCATCGTGCCGAGGAACTCCTCGACCTGCTCGTCGCCCGGCGTGGCCTTCTCGCGCTCCAGCTCGATGGTCGCGAAGTCGGGCATCGGGATCTCGGGCAGCAGTTCGAGGTCGATCTTGTATTCGAGGTCGGCGCCGTCGCTGTAGTTCACCAGCTCGATCTTGGGCTGCATGGCCGGGCGCAGGCCGCGGTCGGTGATGACCTGGCGCGTCGCCTCGTTCACGCTCTCCTCCAGCACCTCGCCCTGGACGGCGGCACCGTAGCGCGCCTTGACGACGGCGGGCGGCACCTTGCCCGGGCGGAAACCAGGCAGGCGGAGCTCGGTCCCGAGCTTCTTCAGGCGCGCATCGCGGCGCTCGGCCAGGCTCGCAGCAGGCACGACGACCTGGAACGCCCTCTTCAGCCCCTCGGCCGGCAGCTCGGTGACCTGCATGATACCCTCTGGAATCCCTGTCGCGGCGCCCCGGTCGGGGGCACCGCCCATACATACGGTGCCTCCCGTTAGCGCCAGCCGCAGTCCGGGGCAATCCTCAGGGGGTGATCGCCCCTCCGCCGCTCCCGGCGCCCTGCATAGCCGCCCAGTCGGGCGCCGCCCCGTTGCCGCGTGTGCTGTCCTGCGGAACAGCATCCCCGTCCAGCATGAAGTGCAGCGGCAGTTCGACCCGGCACACCAGGCCGGCGACCTCCCAGGACACCGCCACCCGGCCGCGGAGCTGGTCCCGCACCGTCCGCTCCAGGACGCGCGTGCCGAAGCCGCGGCGGACCGGCGGCCCGGCGATGGGCGGCCCACCGCGCTCCGTCCAGTCCAGCCTGACGACGCCCGCCTCCGCGTCGACCCGCCAGGCCAGGCGCACCCGCCCATCCCGGACGGAGAGCGCGCCGTGCTTGGTCGCGTTGGTGGCAAGCTCGTGCAGCACCATGGAGAACGCCTGGGCCGCTTCGGGTCGCAGCCGGAGATCCGGACCGTCAAGCTCCACCGCAGGGCCGCGCGCGCCCGGTCGCGCGGTGCCGGCGAGCAGGAAAGCCTCCAGCTCGCCGCGGGCCAGGGAGCGGAGATCGGCACTCGACCAGCGGTTCTCCGCCAGCAAGCCGTGCGCCCTGGCCAGGGCGTTCACCCGCCCCTCCACCGCGCGCGCATAGCTCGGCATGTCGTCCTTCGGCGTCAGCCGCAGCGCCGCCTGCACCACGGCGAGCGCATTCTTGGCGCGATGATCCACCTCCCGCATCAGGAGCTGCTGCCGGTCGTCGGCCGCCTTGCGCTCGGTCACATCCTGCACGACGCCGGCGATGCGCACCGCGCGGCCGGTCAGCGGATCGCGTTCCGTGACGGCGCCGTGGGCAGCGATCCAGTTCCAGCCTCCATCGTCGCGGCGGAAGCGGAACTCGACTTCGTAGATATCGCGCCCGCCCGGCAGGACCACGGCCGCGATCGCCGCGTCGCGCGCCGCCCGGTCCGCCGGGTGCACCCGCGCGCGCCACGCCTCCAGCCCCGGCGCGCAATCCTGCGGCGAGAGGCCGCCATACATCTCCGTCGCTCGTTCATCCCATCGGGCGGTATCGCTCGGCAGGTGGCGCTCGAACACGCCGAGCCGTGCGGCGCGCAAGGCTGCCTCGAGGCGCGCCGATGCCTCGCGGAGCGACACCTCGGCCCGATCCACGGCGGTCTGCAGCACCTGGAACTCGGTCACCCCCGCCGGCGGAAGCGGCGCAAGGGGGACCGAAAGGCCGCCGGCCGCAGTCGCCTCGGCCCGGTTCGCAAGCGCCGAGACCGGGCGAAGGATCCGTCGGGCCACCAGGACGGAAAGGCCGATGCCGAGGGCGAGTGCCGCCGCGGCGCCGCCAAGAAGACCGAGAAGCGGCGGCAGCCACGCCATGCGGAAATTCGCGACAGGCTCGGCAACGACCACCGTCCAGCCCGGGGCGGTCCGCAGACGCTGGAAGCTGAAGATCATCGGCTGGCCGTCGATGGCGGCGCCTTCGAGCTGGCCCCCGCTGCGCCCGCGCACCTGCGGCTCGTACCACGCCGGGACGCGCCGGCCGACGAAGCGCTCCTGCTCCGCGGAGCGCGCCACCACCGCGCCTGAACTGTCGACGAGCGTCGCGAAGGCACCGCCCGACAGGCCCTGCGCCTGCAGCAGATCGCTCAGCCTGGTTGGCCGGAACGGCAGGACGACGGCCAGCGTCGCCTCGGCGCCGTCACGGAGCACCGGAGCCATCGCGGCAACGACCGGCTCGGCAAGCGCCGGCGGAAAACGCAGGTCGCTCACGGCCGCCCGGCCGGAGCGCAGCATTTCGCGCACGGTGTCGGGCGCGACCATGGCCGGCAGCGGGGCACCTGGCGGGAAGCGGGTGTTCAGGATCTGCCGGGGCGGATCCGGGCTCGAGACCACGATATAGGTCCCGAACCTGGCCGCCACGCGGCTGGCCTGGGCATTGAACGCCTCGTATGCGGAGCTGTCGTCGAGCAGCGGAGACGCGGCCAGGGTTTCGACGGCAGCGAAGGCCGATCCAAGCTCGGCGTCCAGCGCGAGCGCGAGTGCACGCGCCGTGTCGCTGAGGCGAAGCTCGAAGGCTTCCCGGTAGTTCTGTGCCATGCGCCATGCAGCCGAGGCGCCGAGACCAAGCGACGGGACAAGTATTGCGAGCGCCAGCCCGGCAAGGTGGGCGGAAAGGCTCTTCGTACGCCGCAACCGTTCCTGTTCTGAACCCGCGCCTACCGTCATTGATACTGTGGCACGTGGCGAAGCTCCTCGCGCAGCGGTGCGGTTCCCCAATACGACGTCCCGCCGACGTCCACTAGGCAATCACCGGGGATTGCAGCGCGAGCCCCGCCGGAAGTCGGCTTTGCGAGCCCCAAGGCCTGGCGATGGCGCCACATGGTCAGGCCAGCGCATCGGGCGGGCCGGCATGCGGGCGGAGGGACTTGAACCCCCATGGCTTGCGCCACTGGAACCTAAATCCAGCGTGTCTACCGTTCCACCACGCCCGCGCAGGCCGATCCCTACCCCGGCCGCCGCAGCACGAACAGATGCGACAGCCAGCGCGCCCGGTCCAGCGCCGGCACCGGGTCCTCCAGCACCTCCGCCGCCACCAGCCCCGCGGTGGCCGCAAGCGCCAGCACCTCCGCCATCGGCACCACGTGCCATTCCGGCCGCGGCGGCCGCGGCGAGGCCAGGTAGGCCTCGGCCGAGAAGGCGTAGTCCGCCCCCCAGGTCAGCAGCTGCACCACCGCCACCCCGCCCGGCGCGACCGATGCGAAGCCCTCCGCCAGCACCGCGCGGGCCAGCGGCGGCGGGCTGTGCTGCAGCGCCCCGCGGCTGAACCACAGGTCGCAGGGGCCGCCCGGCGCCAGGCGCTCCGCCCCGACGCGCTGCCAGCGCAGATGCGCGAGCCCCTTCTCCCGCGCCAGCGCCGCCGCCGCGGCGAGATGCGGCGCGGAAACATCCACCCCAGTCACCTCCGGGCAGATCGCGGCGAGGTGCAGCGTCGCCCGTCCCGCCCCGCAGCCCTGATCCACCGCGCGCAGCAGCCGGCCCCGGTCCACCCCGCAACGCGCCAGCGCCGCCTCGACCATCGCCCGGTCCTCGAGCCCCGAGGCCAGGAAGGCCGCGCGCGGCGCCGCCGCCAGCGCGCCCGCCCCGTCCGGCAGCGCGAAGGGCGAGACCTCGGCGAGCCGGGTCCAGACCCGCTTCACCTGGGCCAGCATGGCCGCGATCTGATCGCCATCGGCCTCCAGCCCGATCGCCGGCGGCGCCGCGTCGAGCGGCATGGGCGCGGGCCGCGCCCGCAGCGCGAGGTTGCGGAACTCCGTGCAGGAAAGCATCGCCGCCCGCAGCATCGCGGGCGTCTCGCCCGAGGCGATGCGCTTCGCGACCACGGCCTCGTTCTCCGGCGCGCGGCCGAGGATCCAGCGATAGGCCTCGAGCACCTCGTCCCGCGTCAGGGACGGCGCAGCGACAGCCCGGCCGGCCTGGCGCCGCGCCTCGATGACAACGGCGCGCCGCTTCGCGCCGGGCGGTTTCGCCGCGGGCGGCTTCGGGGCGGGCGGCGTCACCGGGGCCGCCGCATCACGAACAGGTTGGACAGCCATTCGTCGGGTCGGCCGGTCGCCCGGTCCTCCCGCACCTCGAGCAGGTCGAGCCCCGCCTCAGCGGCCAGCGCGAAGACCCTGGCCTGGGGCAGCACATGCATCTGCATCCGGCTCTCATCCCCCCGGGCCAGATGCGCTGCCACCGAGAAGCCGTAGCCCTCGCCATGGGTCGGCAGCTGGAAGATCGCCACGCCCCCCGGCGCAAGCCCCGCGAAGGCCAGGCGCAGCAGATGGACCATGACGGGCGGCGGGTTGTGCTGCAGCACGATCCGGCTGTGCCAGAGATCCCACGCCCCAGGCGGCATCGGCGCCGCGGGCGTGGCGCGGTGCCAGGCCAGGTTCTCGAGGCCCCGTGCCGCCGCTTCCGCCTCGGCGATCGCCATGTGGGAAGCCGAGATGTCGCAGCCCGTCACGCGGTCGAACATCGCGGCGAGCGCCAGCGTCGTCCGGCCGACGCCGCAGCCATAGTCCACGGCATGGCGCAGCGACGCCGGCCCGATCCCATGCCGGCGCAGCATGGTTGCGACCATCTCCGCCTCGTGCCGGCCGGTCTGGTGGAAGGCGTCCTTGTTCCCGCCGATCTTCTCGGGGAGGAAGCGGTCCTGCGTCAGCACGGAGTGATGCGGCCGTTCCTGGCCGATGCGCTCCCAGAAGGCGCCGATATGGCCCATCATGGCGGCGAGGTCGGCGGGCGAGGCCTCGGTCTCGATCGGCAGCGGCTCGGGCGCCAGCGGCACCCAGCGCAGCCAGGGCCGGACCTCCTTGTGGAAGCGCGGGTCGCGCAGCAGGTCCTGGCGCAGCCGGCGCAGCGTCGGGCGCTTCGCCAGCAGGGCCCGCATCTCCGCGGGCTCCTCGGGCTCGCGGCCGAAGAGCAGGCGGAAGAAGGCGCGGGCCGCCGGCGGCCTCGCCGGGGCCGCCATCGGGTCGGCCGGCCGCGCCGGCGCCGGGCCGGGCCCGGCCCCGCCGCTGGCCTCGCCGGGGTGGCTCATGCCGGCAGCAGCGCCTCGGCGCAGGCGTCGAGGATGGCCTCGGCGTCCAGGCCGTATTCGCGGAATAGGTCGGGGATGTCGCCAGCCTGGCCGAAGCGGTCGACGCCGAGCGGGACCACGCGCTGCCCGCGCACCGCGCCGATCCAGGCATGGGCCGCGGGGTGCCCGTCCAGAACCGTCACCAGCGCCGCGTCGGGCGCGAGCGGGGAAAGCAGCGTCTCGATGGTCGAAGCCGCCCTGCCCTGGCCCGTGCGCCGTGCACGCCGCGCGGCCAGCCACTCCGCGTGCAGCCGATCGGGCGAGGTGATGGCTAGCAGCCCGGCCGCCGGCTCCTCCTCCCTCAGCGTCGCGAAGGCCTCCATGGCTTCCGGCGCCACCGGCCCCTGATAGGCGATGGCAATCCGCGCCCCCGGCGCCGGCGGCGTCACCCAGTAGCCGCCGGCAATGACATCGGCGGGATCGAGCGTCCGCTCGGGCTGCGCCAGCCCGCGGGTGGACAGCCGCAGCCAGACGGCGGAGCCGTCGGGCTTCTGCATGTGGTCGAAGGCGTAGCGCATCAGGATCGCGAGTTCGTCGGCATGGGCGGGCTCGAAGCTGGCGAGGCGATCCTGCGCGATGCCGATGAGGGGAGTGTTGACGGATTGGTGCTGCCCGCCTTCCGGCGCCAGCGTCAGCCCGGAAGGCGTGCTGACCAGCAGGAAGCGCGCATCCTGGTAGCAGGCATAGATCAGCGCATCGAGGCCGCGGTTGACGAAGGGATCGTAGACCGTCCCCACCGGCAACAGCCGCGCGCCATGGAGGTCATGCGCCAGCCCGAGCCCGGCCATCACCAGGAACAGGTTCTGCTCGGCGATGCCGAGCTCGACATGCTGGCCCTCCGGCGACATGCCCCAGCGCTGCGCACTCGCGAGTTTCGCGTCGCGGAAGACGTCGTTCTTCTTGTGCCGGTCGAAGATGCCGCGCCGGTTCACCCAGGGCCCGAGATTGGTGCTGACCGTGACGTCGGGGCTGGTGGTGACGATACGCCTCGCGAGCTCTGCGGCGTCGCCATGGCCACGGCCGATCTCGGCCAGGATCTCGCCGAAGGCGGCCTGGGTGGAGAACTTCCGGCCCGCCGGCACGCGCGGCGCCGGGAAGGTCGCGGGGACATGCACGCTCGGCCCCTTCAGCCGCCGGCCTTCCGGCGCCAGCGGCGTCGCGAAAGGGCAGGCGTCGAGGAAGGCGCGCAGCTCGGCCTCTGTCGCATCCAGCCCCTCGAAGGGGTCCCATTCATGGCCGTCGCGGATGCGCATGGCGCGCCGGAAATCGGCCATCTGCTCCTTCGTCATCAGCCCGGCATGGTTGTCCTTGTGCCCGGCGAAAGGCAGGCCCATGCCCTTGATGGTGTAGGCAATGAAGCAGGTCGGCTGGTCGCCGGCGGCGTCCTGGGCGCGGAAGGCCTCGGTCAGCGTCTCGATGTCGTGGCCGCCGAGATTGGTCATGAGCTCCGCGAGCTCGTCATCGGTCAGCGGGTCGATGATCGCGCGCACTCCGTCCACGCGGCCGAGATCGGCCAGCACCGCGTTGCGCCAGGCCGCGCCCCCCTGGAAGGTCAGCGCGGCGTAGAGGCTGTTAGGGCAGTCGTCGATCCAGCGGCGCAGCGCGTCGCCATCGGGGCGGGCGAAGGCGGCCTGCAGCCTGCGGCCGTATTTCAGGGTGACGACGTTCCAGCCCATGTCGCGGAACAGCCCTTCGATCCGGCCGAAGAGGCGGTCGGGGACGACGCTGTCGAGGCTCTGGCGGTTGTAGTCCACCACCCACCAGACGTTGCGGATGTCGTGCTTCCAGCCCTCGAGCAGGGCCTCGTAAATGTTGCCCTCGTCGAGCTCGGCATCGCCGACGATCGCGACATGCCGCCCCGGCGGAATGTCGGCGCGCCCGAGCCCATGCAGGTGGACATAGTCCTGCACCAGCGCCCCGAAGGTCGTCAGCGCGACGCCGAGGCCGACGGAGCCCGTGGAGAAATCCACCTCCGCCCCGTCCTTCACCCGGCTGGGATAGGGCTGGATGCCGCGGAATGCCCGCAGGGTGGAGAGCTTCTCCCGGTCCTGCCGGCCGAGGAGGTAGTTGATGGCGTGGAACACGGGGCCCGCATGCGGCTTGACCGCCACCCGGTCCTGCGGGCGGAGGATCTCGAAATAGAGCGCGGCCATGATGGAGACGGCCGAGGCGCAGCTCGCCTGGTGGCCGCCGACCTTCAGCCCGTCGCGGTTGGGGCGGAGGTGGTTGGCGTGGTGGATCATCCAGGCCGACAGCCAGAGCAGCTTGCGCTCGAGCTGGTGCAGCAGGCGCACGCGCTCTGCGGGGTCCACCTGCTTCCGGATCGGCTGCTGTGCCGTCATCGCGTCCTCCGCCCCGGCTCCCTCGAACGGCCAACATAGGGGCGTTGCGCCGGTGTTCACAGCCGCCCGCCCCGGGCGCTAGGTTGCGCCCCGCCGGCGGGTACCGGTTCCTGGGGGTTCTCCGATTCGCAGTCATATCACGCGGCGTGGGCTGATCGCGGCGGCCGCCCTGCTGGCGCGCCCGGCGCTGGCGGCCGGAGAGAACCGCAGCTTCCGCACCTCCGACGGCGTCCGGTTGAATTATGTCGCCGCGGGCGCCGGGCCCACCATCCTCTTCGTCCCGGGCTGGTGCATGCCGGGCTGGATCTTCGACCGCCAGGTCGAGGCGCTGGCCGCGCGCCTGCGCGTGGTCGTCATGGACCCCCGCGGCCAGGGACGGTCGGAGGTCGCCCGCACGGGCTACGACCCCGCCAGGCGCGGCCGCGATGTCGCGGAGATGATCGCGACGATCGGCGCGCCGCGCGTGGTGCTGGCGGGCTGGTCTCTTGGCGTGCTCGACGCGCTGTCCTGCGTGAACGCGACCGGCGACGGGCGCATCGCGGGCCTGGTGCTGATCGACAACTCGATCGGCGAGGGCGCGCCGCCGCCGGCCGGCAGCGGCCAGTTCTTCCGCAACCTCCGCACGCAACGTGACCGCACCGTGCGCGGCTTCTGTGCTTCCATGTTTGTGCGGTCGCCGGGCCCCGACTATCTCGATCGCCTGGCGCGCGAGGCGCAGCGCATGCCCGTCGAGGACAGCATCAAGCTGCTCTCCTACCCGCGCCCGCGGGAGTTCTGGCGCGACACCATCTACGCGACCCAGCGCCCCGTGCTCTACGCCGTCCGCCCTCGCTGGCGCGAGCAGGGCGAGCTTCTCGTGCAGAAGCACCCGGGCGCGGAGATGGAGGTCTACGACAACGCCGGCCACGCGCTCTTCGTCGACGAGGCCGAGCGCTTCAACGCGAGCCTGCAGCGCTTCGTCCTGACCAAGGCGCGCTTCGCATGACCACGTCGCGCGGCGCGCCCCGCTCGGCGCTTCTCCCGCTTTTCCTGATCGCCGCCGCGGCGGTCGGGGTGGAGATCGCGCTGACCCGCTTCTTCGCGCTCGCGGGCTGGTCGGAGTATGGCTACTGGGTCATTTCCATCGCGATGAGCGGCTTCGCCGTCTCCGGCGTCGTCATGGTGCTCGGCCGTGCGCGCTTCCTCGCGCGTGCCTCCGCCCTGCTGCCGGCGCTGCCGGTGGCGATGCTGCTGGCCGGGGCGGTGGGCTGGATCGCGGTCGCGGCCAATCCCTTCAACCCGCTGGAACTCCAGAACCCCGCCACCGCCGGCGACCAGCTCTGGCTGATCGCGGGCTACTACGCCGCGCTGTTCCCCTTCTTCTTCCTCGCGGGCCTCGCGGTGTCGCTGAACTTCGTGGTGCATGCCACCGAGGTCGGGCGCGTCTATGGCTACGACCTGCTCGGCGCGGGCTTCGGCGCGGTCGCCGCGCTCGGCCTGATGTTCGTGCTGCACCCCTTCGACCTGGTGCCCGCGCTGCTGCCGCTGCTGGCGATCGCCGCCTGGATTGCGGCGCGGGAATCCGCGGCCGGCGGCGCCTTCCGCCTCGGCGCGCTCGGCGCGCTCGGCGCGGGCCTCGCCGCCGTGCTGTTCCTCGCCGCGCCGCGGATCAGCGAATACAAGCCGATCTACGCGCCGCTCAACGTACCGGAAAGCCGCGTCGTCGGCGAATGGCGCAGCCCGCGCGGCCTCTATGTCCTGCTCGACAACTTCACCGAGCGGCTGGACACCGACGTCTCGAACAATGCGGGCGGCCTGCACACGCCGCCGCCGCCGCGCAGCTTCGGGCTCTATCGCGACGGCGCGCGCATCGCCGCCCTGCCGCGGCCGGAGGCGATCTCCGCCGCCCACGCGCCCTCCGCGCTCGATGCCGGCGCCTATGCGCTGCTCGACGCGCCACGCGTCCTCGCGCTCGGCGGGGCCGGCGGCTTCCGGGCGGCGGAAGCCCTGGCGCTCGGCGCGCGCGCTGTCACCATCGTCGAGCCCGAGCCCATGCTGTTCCGCGCGATGGAGCAGGGCCTCGGCCCCTCCCCCGCGCTGGCGCGCGATCCCCGCGTGACGCTGTCCGCCTCGCATCCGCTGACCGTCGCCGGCCGCTTCGACCTCGTGGACATCGCCGGCGACTTCCTTGCCGCCGACGACCAGAACCGCCAGCTCTATGCCGCCGAGGCGCTCGCCGCCCTTCTTGCCCGCCTCGAGCCCGGCGGCCTGGTCTCGGTCCCGATCGGGATCCGAGAGCTACCGGCCTATGCGGTCCGCGTCATCGCCACCGCGGTCGAGGCGCTCCGCATCGCCGGCGTCGCCGACCCCGCTTCGCATCTCGCGGTGATCCGCAGCGCCTGGAACCTGCGCGTGATCATCGGTCGGGACGCGCTCGATCCGGCGCGCGTCCAGAAACTCGTCGCCTTCGCCGAGGCGCGGTCCTTCGACCTCCCCTACGCGCCGGGCCTGCCGCCGGGCCGCGAGATCTGGAACGACCTGCCCCGCGTCGCGCTGGAGGACGATACGCTCGACACCTCGGGCGGCGCGGCGGACGCGGTCGCCGAGGAGATCGCGCTGCTGCTCGCCGGCACGCCCCGGCGCGACGCCTTCGACCGATCGCCGGTCACCGCCGACCGCCCCTGGCTGACGCCGGTCGTCCGTGCCGAGGCGCTGCCCGCCGCGCTCGCCCGCGTGGAGTTGCTGCCGCAGCCCGAGATCGGGCTGCTAGTGAACGCCGCGGTGCTGGCGCAGGCCGCGCTCCTGGCTCTCGTCGTGGCGGGCCTGCCGCTGCTGGCGCGCCGGTCGCTCTCGGTCCGTCCCGCCGTGCTCGGCCGCGCGCTGGTCTATTTCCCGGCCCTCGGCCTGGGCTTCCTGCTCATCGAGATCGCGATCATCGAGCAGGCCTCCTTCCTGCTGGGCGACCGCACCTCGGCCTTCGCCCTGGTGCTGACGACGATGCTCGTCTTCTCGGGCCTCGGCGCGATGCTTGCCGGACGCGCCGCCATCCCCGGCCGCGCGCTGGCGGTCGCGGCGGCGGTCGCGATGGTGGGCTGCCTGGCCGCGGCGCTGCTGGCGCGGCCGATGGTGCTCGCCGCGCTGGACTGGCCGATGGCGGCGCGAATCGGGCTGCTGGTCGCCGCGGTGGCACCACTCTCGCTCGCGCTCGGCCTGCCCTTCCCGCTCGGGCTCGACCGCTTCCAGAGCCAGGGTGCGGGGCTGCTGCCCTGGGCCTGGGCGCTGAACGGCGCCTTCAGTGTGGTCGCCACGCCACTTGCGAACCTCATGGGCCACGCCGCGGGAATCACCGCATTGTTTCTCGCAGGGTTCGCTTGTTACCTTGCCGCTGCGATTTCCTGGCCGCGCCTGTCCGCATGGAGCCGATCTTGACCCCCTTCAGCCGCCGCGCGCTTCTCGGCGCGGCCGCCTTCCTCGCCGCCCCCGCCATCGCCCGCGCGCAGGATGCCGCGCCCCCGGCCGAGGGACCGGTCGGCGACACGCCTTCGACCGCGCCGCGCGCCGCGCCGGCGCCTTCCATCGTCGCCTCGCTGCCAGCCCGCCCGGGGTGGAACCGCGACGCCTTCCTGAATGCGATGCGCGCGGGCAACCGGCCGACCGAGATCAGCCAGGCCAGCTTCGACGCCATACAGGCCCGCCGCCCCGCCGCGTTGCAGCGGATCGAGCGCTACCTCGCCGCCCGCTTCGGCGCCGCCGATCCCACGGTGCTGCGCGCCTTCGCGGAAGTCCCGCGCGAATACTTTCACTACATGCATGAAGGCCGCCGCTCCACCGCGACGGACGCCTACGAGACCGAGGCCAAGCCCTGGGCGGTCGGCTACGGCTCCGCGCTGTCGGACTATCTCGGCCAGGCCTACATGACGCAGGTCTGCGCGCCGAAGCCCGACCACACCGTGCTCGAGATCGGCACGGGCTCGGGCTTCCAGTCCGCGCTGCTGTCGCGGATCGTGGCGAAGCAGTACTCCATCGAGATCATCGCCCCGCTCGGCCGCTCCGTCGCGCCGATCTACGCGCCGCTCGGCTACACCAATGTCGAGACGCGCGTCGGCGATGGCTTCTTCGGCTGGCCGGAGGTCTCAGGCGGCTTCGACACAATCATCGTGACCTGCGCCGCGCAATGGGTGCCGCCTGCGCTGCTGGACCAGCTCAAGCCCGGCGGGCAGCTGGTGATCCCGATCGGACAGCCCTTCCGCCGCGGCCAGTTCCTCTACATCTACTCCAAGGACGCCGATGGCCGCGTGCGCAGCCGCAAGGACGTCGGCGTCTACTTCATCCCGATGACCGGCGCGATGATGAACCAGCGCCCGCCCCAGGGGGCACCTCAGCCGGAACCCAGGCCGGCCTCACCGCCGGCCTGAACCGCCGACACCAGACGCGATCGTCGCGCGCAGATCCGCGTGGGGGGCCAGGTCACCTGGACCGCCGGCGCCGCGCAGGACGCGGCGGCGGGCCACATCAGCGCAACCTCGCCCGCCGCGAAGCCCTCCCGCAGGATCGTCGCCGCCGCCAGCGCGCGCAGGTTCCTCGCCGCCACCGCGGGATCGAGCGCCAGCACCATCGCACCGGCCTCCAGCAATGCCGCCGTCCGGGGCTCGGCGCAGCCATCGCGGAAGGATGCCGCGGAGAGCAGCACCGCCGCGGGATCGCCCGCCTCCCACCCCACCGGCGCGACCAGCGTGCCGACGGCGTCCGGCGCCTGGCCGAGCGTGACCGGCACCGGCGCCAGCGCCGGCACGCCGCAGCCCAGCGCCGGCGTCGCTGACAGGAACGGCATCAGGAGCAGGGCCAGCCTTCGCGCGCTCATCGCACGGCCAGCCCGGTCGAGCAGTCGCCGGCGAAGCCCGGCGCGGCCGCAGGCTGCACGCCGGCCAGCAGCGCGCAGAACAACGGCCCGCGCATGGCCCATCCCTCCGCGGGATCCACCGGCCCGCCCTGGAAGACCGGCTGCCCGGGCCCGAGCCGCACCGCCGCGGCATAGGCGTGGACGGCACCCGGCGGATCGGCCGCGACCGCGAGGGCGGCGTCGCCGCCCTCGCCCATCCCGATCGCGACGACCAGCCCCGCCCCCTCGATCTCCCGCAGGGTGACCAGGGCGTTGCGCAGGTCGCGCCGCAGCGCCGCCCTGTCGTTGCCGCGCGGCAGCTCGACCACGGCGGCGCCGGCCGCCAGCAGCGCCTCGGCCAGCGCCTCCCGCAGGCCGTCCGGCCAATCGCCCGGCGCGATGACGGCCGCGGCGTCGCCGATGGCCCAGCGTACCGGCAATTCCATTCGCGCGACCGGCCCGAAGCCGTACCGCCCCTGCTCGTCGGGGAGCCAGAAGACCTGGACGGTCGGCGTCCGCTCGAAGAGATCGGCGCGGGCGGCTCCTCCGCCGTGCGCCATTCCCACCAGCAGCGCCGCCGCCGGAAGCAGGGCGCGCGCGCGGACCAGCCAAGACATCGCAACCTCCTCGTGTCGGGCCGGCCGGCACCGGCGAGAGGAAGCTGCGCCAACCCCCGGCGCGAAGTACCGAAGAAGTCACGAAAGCCGCGCGAAACCCGGCGCGATCACCGGTTCGTGCGTGGCGACCCCGCGCGCGGGTTGCCCTGACCGGCCGCTACACGAAGCCCCGGGCGAGCCTGCGCACGCCGGACGACGCCGCGCGCCGTCCCTCGCCGGCATACTCCTCGTGGTAATCCTCGATCCGAGCGGGGTCGTAGCGGTAGTTCACCATCAGCCCCGCGCTCTCCCGCCAGCCCTTCTCGCTGCGGTCGCCGCCGGGGTTGATCCGCTCCACCCGCGCGCCGTTGGACAGGTGGAAGTGCGCGACGGGGTCGCGCGCTCGGCGCCCGTTGCGGCTGCTCTCGGCCAGGAGGTAGCGCGCGCAGAGCCGTGCCAGCACGGGATCGAGCAGCCGCGCCACTGCCTCCTGCCGCGCCAGCGACCGCCGCGCGATCAGCCGCGCGAGGGTCTGGGCGGGCGTCTCCTCCCTCGCCGTGCCGTTGGAGCCGGGGGCCGGCAGGGCGGGGTCGGCGGGCGCGGCCTCGCGCAGCGCCAGCGCCTCGTCATCCGTCAGCAGCGTCGCGTCCTCGGCCGCGATCCGGTCGTCCAGCCAGCGCCGGAAGCCCGGGATGGGCGACAGCGTGGCGAAGGCCTTTAGCCCCGGGAACGCCACCGAGAGCTCCGTCACCACGCGCTTGATCAGGAAGTTGCCGAAGCTGATGCCGTCGAGGCCGCGCTGGCAGTTGTTGATGGAATAGAAGATCGCGGTGTCGGCGGCGGCGGGGTCGAGCACCGGCGCCTTCTCGTCCAGCAGCGGCTGCACCTTGTCCGCCATGCCCTGGGTCAGCGCGACCTCGACGAAGATCAGCGGCTCGGCCGGCATGCGGGGGTGGAAGAAGGCGTAGCAGCGGCGGTCGGAATCGAGCCGGTTCTTCAGGTCGCGCCAGGTGCGGATGCGGTGCACCGCCTCGTATTCCACGAGCTTCTCCAGCAGCGCAGCCGGGGACGACCAGTCGATCCGCCTGAGCTCCAGGAAGCCAACGTCGAACCAGGCCGCGAGCAGCGCCTTCAGGTCGGCCTCCAGCGCCTCCAGCATCGGCTCGCCCGCCATGCGGGCGAGCAGGTCGGCGCGGAGGTCGACGGCGAACTTCACGCCATCGGGGATCGCCGCGAACTGGGTCAGCAGGCGCGTCCGCGGCGGCTCCAGCGCGCGGCGCAGCCGGGCCTTCGCCGCGGCGCGCTCGGCGATGCCGGTGGCCGCCGCGACGCGCTCATAGGCCGCGCGCACCGCCTCGGGGTCGGAATCGAACCCGGCCAGCGCGCGCAGGAAATCGAGCCGCCCGGCCTCGTTCGCCTCGAGATAGGCCTGCGCCAGCCCTGCCGCGCGGGCGCGGGCCGAGACCTCCCCGCCGCGCGCTTCAAGGCAGCCGCGCATCGCGGCGGAGAAGGCCTCGACGCCGTTCTCGGGCTCCGGCGCGGCCCGCCAGAGCGCGGTGACCCGGCGAAGCGCCCGGTCCAGCACCCCGCGCGGAAGGGCGAAGTCCGACATCACGGTGGCGAGGTCCGACATCACGGAACCTTTCTGCGTGTTTCAGGCAGATGGTGCCGGAAGCGCCGCGATCAATCGAACCAAACCGTCGGGAGGACGCGCGCCACCGCGGCCGCCAGGTCTTCCGCGAGCAGCCCCGGGCCGTGCAGCGCGGCGGCGGCGCCGTGCAGATGGATCGCGGCGCAGGCGGCCTCGAAGGGAGGCAGCCCCTGGGCGAGCATCGCGCCGGCGATGCCGGCCAGCACGTCGCCGGTGCCGCCGGTGGCGAGCCAGGGCGGCGCGTTGTCGTTGATCGCGGCGCGGCCGTCCGGAGCGGCGATCACGGTATCCGCCCCCTTCAGCACCACCACGGACCGCACCCGCGCCGCCGCGGCGCGCACGGAGGAGAGCCGGTCCGCGCCGGGCGGCCCGAACAGCGCGGCGAACTCGCCTTCGTGCGGGGTGAGGATGGCGCAGCCCGCCAGCGCCTCCGGCCCGCCCGCGCGCAGCGCCCCGGCATCGGCGACGACCTGGCGGCCGAGCGCGACGCAGCGCCGGACCAGGTCACGAGTGCCCCCGCCGGGCGGCAGGCCGGGCCCGATCACCCAGGCGCCGATGCGCCCATCCGCGAGCATCCCGCCGAGGTCCTCGCGCACGATCACGCCGGGATCGCCGGCGCGGAGCACGGCCGCCGTCGCGGCATCGGGTGCGGCGATGCTGAGCAGCCCCGCGCCGGCCCGCCGCGCTCCGGCCGCGACCAGCCGCGCCGCGCCGGTCATCCCCGGCCCCGCCGCGACGCCGACATGGCCGCGGCTGTATTTGTGGCTGGCCGCCCCCGGGCGCGGGACGCGGAACAGCCAGGGCCCGTTGCGCCAGGCGCGCGGCGCGATCCCCGGCAGCACCCCGCCCGGCAGGCCGATATCGGCCAGGATCGTCTCGCCGCAGAGGTCCCGCCCTGGCCGCAGCAGGTGGCCTGGCTTGCGGCGGAAGAAGGTGACGGTCAGCACGGCCTGCGGTGCGGCGCCCAGCACCTGCCCCGTTGCGCCGTCCAGGCCGGACGGGACATCCACCGCCAGCACCGGCGCCGCCAGCCCTGCCAGCACCTCGGCCGCCAGCCCCTCGACCGGCTTCGACAGCCCCGCGCCGAAGACGGCGTCAATGACGAGGCCGGCGCGGGCCGCCTCGGCGGGCGAGAAATCCACCACAGGCCCGCGCCAGCGCGCGGCCGCGAGTGCGGCATCGGTGCCTGGCCTTGGGCGCGCAAGCGGCGCGACCGAGACCGGCCAGCCCGCCTGCTCGAGCAGCCGCGCCGCCACCCAGCCGTCGCCGCCATTGTTGCCGGGCCCGGCCAGCACCAGCGTGCGGACTGGCCGGAAGCGCCGCATCGCGGCGCGCGCCACGGCGCGGCCGGCGGCCTCCATCAGCACGATGCCGGGGATGCCGCCCGCGATCGCCGCGGCGTCGGCGCGCGCCATCTCGGCGGGGGTGAGCAGTTCCTCCATCACGCCGAACCTAGTCCCGCGCGGCGCGCTTGGGCCACATGACACGTCTCCTCCTGCTTCTCCTGCTGATCCCGGGCCTGGCCGCCGCGCAGGATCAGCGGTCCGGCTCCGGCCCACCGGCGGCCAACGCGCAGGTGCCGCCCTCCGCCCCCGCGCCGGACCGCGGCAGAACGCCCGACGCCGCGCCGGGCGACCGGGACGCGCGCACCGGCGCGGACGACGCCCGCACCGCGCCGCCGCCCGGCCATGTCGTGATGCCGGCGCCCGCCGTGCCCGGCGCGCGCCAGCCCGAACGGTCCGAGGGCTTCGGCGGCGCCCGCGACCGCGTGCCGCCGGACATCGGCCGCCAGGTCCGGCCGAACGCCTCAACCACCGGCCGCTGAACCGTGATAGATTCCGCACCGCACAAAACGGTGCGGAGTCGCGACCATGGCCTTCGTCGTCGCCGTCGCCCAGCGCAAAGGGGGCGCCGGCAAGTCCACCCTTGCCGCCAACCTGGCCGCCGCCTTCGCCGGTCAGGGGGAGCGCGTGGCGCTGCTCGACACCGATCCCCAGAAGACGCTCGGCCACTGGCACGCCGCGCGGGGCAGGTCGCCGCGCGCTTCCGTGCTGGATTTCGAGGCGCCGTCGGGCTGGCGCGTGCCCGGCGCCGCCGACAGGTACCGCCGCAGCCACGACGTGATCCTGCTCGACACGCCGCCGCATGACGACACCGATGCGCGCATCGCGATCCGCGCCGCCGACCTGGTGCTGGTGCCTCTGCAGCCCTCGGCCGCCGATCTCTGGGCGATGGGGGCGACGCTCGATCTCGCCAAGGCCGAGAAGAAGCGCGTCGCGCTGGCGCTGAACCGTGTCCCCGCCCAGGGTCGCGTCGCGCAGGAGGTCGCGGAGGCGCTGCGCGCCCAGGGGCTGACCCTGCTCGATGCCTCGCTCGGCAACCGCACGGGCTATGCGACCGCCTTCGCCTCCGGCCTTGGCGTCACGGAAGCCGCGCCGCGATCGGTGGCGGCCGACGAGGTCCGTGCGCTGGCCGCGGCGGTCAGGGGTCTGGCGCGGCGCTGAAAGCCGTGGCCTTCTCCGCGGCCCCGGATGCGAGTGCCCATGACCGAGAAGCCCGGCGACATCGAGATCGTCGAGGACGCCTATCCCGAACTCGACGCCGTCGCCGCCATCCAGCGCGGCCTGCACGCCTACAACCAGGAAATGGGCGGCGCCTATGACCGCGAGCCCGTGACCCTGCTGGCCCGCGCGCCCGACGGCGCGGTGCGCGGCGGCCTGCTCGGGCTGACCTTCTGGGGCTGGCTCTTCATCGACTGGCTCTGGCTGTCGCGGGAGATGCGCGGCCAGGGGCTGGGATCGGAACTGCTGCTCCGCGCCGAGGCCATCGCCCGCGACCGCGGCTGCGCCAGGGCCTACACCGACACCTTCAGCTTCCAGGCGCCCGAGTTCTGGATCCGCAACGGCTATGCCGAGTTCGGCCGGCTCGACGGCATGCCGGAAGGCCATGCCCGGCTATGGTTCAGGAAGGCCCTCTGACCGGCCCGGGGTATACCAAACCTCCACGGTTCGACCATAGTGGCGTAACCTCGCCGGCGGGGCCGGGCAGGACAGGGGTATGCACGTCTTCCTTCACATTGGCGCGCAGAAGACGGGCACGACCACTCTCCAGCACTGGTGCGGCACGAACCGGGCCGCGCTGGCCGGGGCCGGACTGCTCTACCCCCGCCTCTTCGGCAGCTTCAACCACACCAGGCTCGCCTGCTACGCCGCGCGGACCGCCGGCATCGGCGACATCCTGCGGCCCGCGAAGCTGCACGCGCCTGGCGCCCTGGAGGCCTTCCGCGCCAGCGCCCCGGCCGATTTCGCCGAGGAGATCCGCGCCAGCGGCCTCGACCGCGTGCTCCTCTCCAACGAGCACCTGTCGAGCCGGATGCGCCGGCCGGCGGAGGTGGCGGCGATCAAGGCGCTGCTGGACGAGGCCTGCGGGCCCGGCACGCGCTACACCATCGTCCATTACGTCCGCCGCCAGGACGAGCTGCTGCCGAGCCTGCATTCCATGCACGTCAAGGCCGGCGCCGCCGCCCCCTTCACGGCGCCGGCCAACACGCATCACTGGACGCTGAACCCGCTGCTGCCGCTGAACCTCTGGTCCGGCGTCTTCGGCGCGGAGAACGTGGTCTGCCGCGTCTTCGACCGCCGCCTGCTGGCCGGCGGCAGCATCGTGGACGACCTCATGACGATTGTCCTTCCGGGCGTCACCATCCCGGCGGAGCAGCTGAAGCCGGTCACCGACCGCAACCCGCGCCTGTCGCCCGACGCCGCCGAGTTCCTCCGCCTGCTCAACCTTGCCGTCGCGACGCCGCCGGGGCAGGAGCCGCTGCCGGCACGCAACCGGCTGGTCGCGCTGCTCGAGCAGCTGCCCGGCAGCAGCCACCCGCCCGTCGCCCCGGCCGAGGAGCAGGAGCGGATCATGGCGCTCTACGCGCCGGTCAACGCCGAGGTCGCCCGCCGCTACCTCGGCCGCGAGGACGGCCAGCTCTTCCCCGCCAGGGAGCCGCAGGCCGCCGGGACGCCCTGGACCGGGCTGACGGTGGCCGAGGCCGTGCGCATCGCGGGCTATCTCTGGGCGCAGGCGATGGCCGAACAGAAGTCGCCGCGGCAGGCGCCATGACGGGGGGCGACGGATCGGCGCGGCCGGACCTCGTCCTGCATATCGGCCAGTGGAAGACCGGGACGACCTCGATCCAGCGCATCCTCGGGGCGCGGCGCGAGGAGCTGGCCGCGCTCGGCGTGCGCTATCCCCGCTCGCCGGGGCACGCGAACCATCAGCTGCTGCCGGCCTCGCTGGTGCCGGCGGAGCGGCTGCAGAACATCCACCCCGCGACCTGGGAGGGGATGGAGCCCGCCGCCCGCCTGGCCCGCTTCCGCGCCGAGTTCGCCGAGGAGATGGCCGGCCTGCCCACCGGCACGCGGCTTGTCGTCATCTCCGCCGAGCAGCTCGCCGGCATGCTGGTGGAGGAGGCGGAGATCGCCGCGCTGCGCAGCCTCGTCGCGCCGTTCTTCGGGCGGATCCGGGTCGCGATGTATCTGCGGCGGCAGGATCAGCACTACGAATCGAGCTACGCGCAGCGCCTGCGCGTCGGCGACCTCCGACCGCCGCGGTTTCCCGATGGCGGCCCGGAGGTGCTGGTGGAGTACGACTATGCCCGCACGCTCGGCCTCTGGGCCGCGGTATTCGGCGAGGCCGCGGTCGAGCCCCGCCTCTACGAGCCGCAGAGCCTGCGCGGCGGCGACATCGTCGAGGATTTCCTGGTCCAGTACGGCATCCCGCTCGAGGTGCCGGCCGACGACCCGCACCGCCGCAGCAACCCCTCGCTCGCGCCGGAGGCGATCGACCTCGTGCGCATCCTCGGCGCCCGGATCGAGCAGGAGCAGGGCGCGCTGGACGGGGATTCGCCGCTGTGGTGCCGGATGATCCAGGCGGTGGACGAGGCGCTGCCCGGCCGCGGCTGGAAGCCCCCGCCGGCGGAGGCCGCCGCCTTCCTCGCCCGCTTCGAGGCGGTGAACGAGGCGGTGCGCCGGCGCTGGTTCCCCGATCGGCCGAGCCTGTTCTCCGACCCGCCTCGTGCCGAGCCCGGCATGCTGCCGCCGGCGACGCCCCCTCCCCCCGATCCCGCCGCCGCGCTGGAGGCGGCCTGCGCGCTGATCGCTCGCGAGACCGCGTCCCGCATGGCGTCGGAGGCGCATCTCCACGCGCAGATCGCCCGGCTGCGCGAGCGGCTGGACGAGCCGGAGAACGCGCTCAACGCTTGGCGCGCCGTGCTGCGCAACGACCCCACCCATCCCGTGGCGATCGCGCGCATGGCGGAAGCCGCGCACCGGTCGGGCCGCGAGCAGGAGGCGCTGGACCATCTCGGGCGCCTCCGTCAGCTCCACCCCGGCCATGCACTCGTCGCGCGGCTGACCCGGATGCTGGCGCGTCCTGCGAGCCAGACGGTCATCAGCGCCGGGCCAGCGTCGCCTCCCGCCACCAGATGAACAGCCCCGCGCCGACCAGCACCGCGAAGCCCAGCAGATCGAGCGGCCCCGGCCATTCGCCCCAAAAGAGCCCGCCCATCAGCATGGTCCAGAGCAGCGCCGAATACTCGAAGGGCGCGAGCAGCGTGGTGTCGCCGCGGCGATAGGCCTCCGTCATCAGCAGTTGCGCGACCGCCGAGACGACGCCGATCCCCGCCAGCAGCAGCCATTGCCGCGGCGTCGGGTCCACCCAGACCGGGACCGTCGCGACCGCCGCCAGGAGCGAGGATCCGATGGCGAACCACAGCACGATCGTCACGCCGCGCTCGCCGCGCTGCCCCATGGCGCGGATCGTCATCATCGCCAGCGCCCAGCCCAGCGCGCCGAGCAGCACCAGCAGCACGGGGATGATCGGCAGCGCCTCGCCGGCGCCGGGGCGGGCGACGATGACCACGCCGGCGAAGCCGCCCGTCACCGCCGTCCAGCGCCGCCAGCCCACCCTCTCCTTCAGCAGCAGCACCGACAGCGCCGTGAGGAACAGCGGCATCGTGAAGCCCAGCACCGTCGCGGTCGCCAGCGGCAGAAAGGTGTAGCCCGCGAAGGCGCCGACCATCCCGCACATGCCGAACATCACGCGCAGCGCATGCATCGCCGGCGCACGCGGCTTCAGGGCGGCGATCCCGCCGGCCTGCCAGAGCATCGCCAGCAGGATCGGCAGGGCGAAGAGGTTGCGAAACAGGATCAGCTGCGCCATCGGCACGCCGCCCTCCAGCCCCTTCACACCCGCCGCGGCGAGGGTGAAGACCCCGGCCCCCCCGAGCGCAAGCAGGATGGCGCGGCGACGGGCCGAGACGGTGTCGGGATCGGGCGGGGACATGGACCTGGCGTTTCCCCAAGGCTAGTCAGGAGGACCCATGGACGCCAGCCCGCCCCGCCATCCCAAGGCGCCGCCGATCCCGCCTTCGCCAGGCCTCTCCGTCGAGAGCGACGAGGTCGTGCAGGCCGGCCGCTTCGCGATGCAGCGCGTGCGCTTCCGCTACACCCGCTTCGACGGCAGGCAATCCGGCCTGCTGACCTGGGAGCTCTGGCGCCGGGGCAACGGCGTGCTGGTGCTGCCCTACGATCCCGTCGCCGACCGCGTCGCGCTGGTCGAGCAGTTCCGCCTGCCCGCGGTCGCCGCCGGCCGCGCGCCGATCCAGACCGAGGCGCCGGCCGGCCTGCTGGAACCCGACGAGGATCCCGCCGCCGCCGGCGCGCGCGAATTGCTGGAGGAAGCCGGGCTCGAGGCGAAGCGCATGGCCCCGATCGGCGGCTTCCTGCTGATGCCGGGCGGCTGCGACGAGGTCGTGCATCACTTCTGCGCCGAGGTGGACCTCGTGGCGCGGCGCGCCGGCACCCATGGCCTGGCGCATGAGGGCGAGGACACCCGCGTCGTCGTGCTGGATGCCGAGGAGGCCTTCGGGATGGTCGCGAAGAACCGCGTGCAGGGCGCGCCAACGGCGCTCGCGCTGCTCTGGCTGCAATGCCACCGCGCGCGGCTGAGGGAGGAATGGACGAGGGCATGACAGCGACGACGCCGCTCTTCACCGACGACGCCTATCTCCGCGACTGCACCGCCGTTGTCGTCGCGCTGGATGAGAAAGGCGTCATCCTGGATCGCACCGTGATGTATGCGCGGTCCGGCGGCCAGCCCGGCGACGCGGGTACGCTGACCTGGGCCGGCGGCGAGGCCGTGGTCACGGAGGCCGTCAAGGGCGAGGCCGGCGCCATCGTCCACGCGCTCGCCCCCGGCGCCGCGCCGCCGCCGGTCGGCGCGGAGGTCACCGTCGCCATCGACTGGACGCGCCGGCACCGCCACATGCGCATGCACACCACCATGCACCTGCTCTGCGCCGTGCTGCCCGGCATCTACGCCACCGGCAACCAGATCGGCGCTGAGAAGTCGCGGCTCGACTTCGACCTGGCGGAGCCGCCGGCGAAGGAATGGCTGACGGAGAAGCTCAACGCGCTGATCGCCGCCGGCCATCCCACGGGCACGCGCTGGATCGCGGAGGAGGAGCTCGACGCCAACCCCGCGATGGTGCGCACGCTCTCGGTGCAGCCGCCGCGCGGCGCGGGGCGCATCCGGCTCGTGCGCATCGGGCCGGAGGACGCGCCGGTGGACCTCCAGCCCTGCGGCGGCACGCATGTCGCGCGGACGTCGGAGATCGGGCGCGTCGAGGTGACGAAGCTCGAGAGCAAGGGCCGGCAGAACCGGCGCATCCACTTCGTGCTGGTGGATTGAGCGTGTGACCACAGGGCTTGGCTGCCCCGCCCCGCGCATGCCCTCTCCCCCCAGAGGGGGGAGAGGGATGGGTGAGGGGGGCGCCGGCGCCGAGAACCGCGATGCCTGACGCGCAACACCCGGACGTCGCTTGAAACACACGTCCCACGCCCCCCTCACCCTGCCCTCTCCCCCCTGTGGGGGGAGAGGGTTTGAGAAGAGCGGGCGGACAGGGACCCCAGGAGCCGCCATCGCATGACCCGCATCCCCGACCTCGTCTCCACCGAGTGGCTCGCGGCCGAGCTCGGCAAGCCCGACCTCGTCGTGCTGGACTGCACGACCTACCTGCCGAATGAGCCCGGCGACATCCACACGGGCTTTCGGACCGCGCACATCCCGGGCGCGCGGCTGTTCGACATCAACGCGGTCGCGGATGCCGACACCGACCTGCCGCACATGGTTCCGACGCCGGCGCGCTTCGCAAAGCTGATCGGCGCGCTCGGCGTATCCAATGCCTCGCGCGTCGTGTTCTACGACCAGCACGGGCTGCGGGCGTCGCCGCGGGGCTGGTGGATGATGCGCCTCTTCGGCCATGGCGACGCCGCCGTGCTGGATGGCGGCATCCCCAAATGGAAGGCGGAGGGGCGCCCGGTCGAGACCGGCGATCCGAAGCCCGCGGTACCGGCGACCTTCGTGCCCGACCTGATCGCGCGGCGGCTCGCCGGCATCGGCGACGTGAAGGCCGTCGTCGCAGAGGGCGGCGCGCTCATTCTCGATGCGCGCAGCAAGGGCCGCTTCGACGGCACCGCGCCGGAGCCCCGCGCCGGCCTGCCCTCGGGCCATATGCCGGGCGCGGCCTCGCTGCCCTTCAACGAATTGCTGAACGCCGACGGCACGATGAAGGACGCGGCCACGCTGCGCGCGATCTTCGCCGCGCGCGGCGCCGACGGGTCGAAGCCGGTCGTGACCTCCTGCGGGTCGGGCGTGACCGCGACCGTCCTCGCGCTCGGCGCCGTGCTGGCGGGGCTGCCGGAGCCCGCGGTCTATGACGGGTCCTGGACCGAATGGGCGGGCAGGCCGGAGACGCCGAAGGTGACGGCTTGATGGATCACGTATCGCGCACGCCGTCGCTGGCGACGCGCCTGACCCAACTGGAGCGCACGCCCGCCGGCGGGCATGGCTTCGTCAATCCGCCCGTCCATCGCGGCTCCACCGTCCTGCAGCCCGACGTGGCGGCGCGCGATGCCGCGAACGAGCGCCGGCTCGAGCCCGGCGCCATGAGCTATGGCACCCAGGGCGGCCCGACGCAGCACGCGCTGGAGAGGATCGTCGCCGACATCGAGGGCGGCGTCGCCTGCACCGTGGTCGGCACCGGCCTGGCCGCGATCTCCGTGCCCCTGATGGCCTTCCTGCGCGCGGGAGACCACCTGCTGATGGCGGACAGCGTCTACGGCCCGGCACGGCGCCTCGCCGCGGAGGTCCTGCCGGGCTTCGGCGTCGAGACCAGCTTCTACGATCCCTGCACCACGCCCGAGGCGCTGGCCCCGCTGTTCCGTCCGAACACGCGCGTGCTCTACCTCGAGAGCCCCGGCAGCTACGGCTTCGAGATGCAGGACGTCCCCGCGCTGGCCGCGCTGGCGCGCGCGCGCGGCGCGGTCAGCATGATCGACAACACCTGGGGGCTGGCGAATTTCCAGCCATTCGAGAAAGGCTGCGACGTCTCGATCCAGGCCCTGACCAAGTATCTCGGCGGGCATTCCGACGTGCTGCTGGGCTCGGTGACCGTCGCCGACATGGCGCATCACCGCACCATCCGCGCGATGTACGGCGCGCTCGGCCACTACGCCGCGCCCGATGATTGCTGGCTGGCGATCCGCGGTGCGCGCACCCTGGCCTTGCGGCTGAAGCAGCAGGAAGCAGCGGCGCTCGAGGTCGCGCGCTGGCTGCAGGGGCGCCCTCAGGTCGCGCGGGTGCTGCATCCCGCCCTGCCCGGCGATCCCGGCCACGCCATCTGGAAGCGCGACTTCAGCGGGGCGTGCAGCCTGTTCGGCGTGGTCTTCCAGCCGCGCTACACGCGCGAGGACGCGGTCCGCTTCGTGGACGGCCTGAAGCTGTTCGGCATCGGTGCATCCTGGGGCGGATACGAGAGCCTGGCCCTGCCCATGGCGGGCACGCGCAGCGTCAGTCCGCGGCTTCCGGAAGCCGCGGTGCGGCTGCATGTGGGGCTGGAGGACGTAGCCGACCTTCTGGCCGATCTGGACCAGGGCCTGGCGCGGCTCGGCTGAGGACGCGCGGCGGCGGGCCTTCGGGCTGTCGCGTCGCCTGGGCCTCGGCGAAGGCGAAGAGCGCGTCCACATAGGCGTCGCAGCCGGCCATGCCGCGCGGGGTCAGGCGGTAGAGTTGCGTCTTGCCGATGCGCTGGGCCGCGGCGATGGCGGAGGCTTCGGTCAGCCGGTCGAGCACCAGGCGGACGGTCGGGCCGCTGTAGCCCGTGCGCGACGAGATCTGGTTGACCGACATCCCGTCCTCGCCGGCCTCAAAGAGCAGCAGGGCGACGTCGCGGGCGATGCCGCTGTGCCGGATGCCGATTGCATCGTCCAGGCGTCGGAGGTCGCGCAGCACGGCGATGGCGGCCGCCCGTCGTCCCGGCGCGCCTGACTTCTCGATCATGTCGGCGTCATCGCACGAATACGTTGGCCGACAATAACGTCGCGGTTGTAGATTCACGGCTTCTCGCGCGTTCGTGATCGCGATTGGTCGCGCGCGGTGCGACGCGGCCCGTCAGCCGTGACGATGTGCCGGAATCTGCCGGCCTTCCGCACGGCACTCCGCGCAGAGTCCCTCCACCTCCACGGTGCTGCGCAGCAGCTGGAACCCGGCGCCGCCGGCAGCGGCTGCCACTGCGGCGGATACCGACTCGTCGCAGATCTCCGCCGTCGCCCCGCATCCCCCGCAAATCAGGAACTGATGGGGGTGATCATGGCCATGCCCGCAATGCGCGTGCGGGTCGGGCCCGGCGCAGGGGACGAAGGCGTTCAGCCGCTCCACCCGGTGGATCAGCCCCTGGTCGAGCAGGAAGTCGAGCGCCCGGTAGACCGTGGGCGGCGCCGCGCCGGGCCGGTCGGCCCGCAGGCGGTCCAGCAGCGCATAGGCCCCGATCGGCGCGCGGGCGGCGAGCACCAGGCGCAGCACCTGACGGCGCAGCGCCGTCAGCTGCGCCCCGCGCGCCCCGCACGCCTCCGCCGCCCGGTCGAGCGCCGCCTCGACCCCCTGATCCGCCGTCGCCATGGTGCTGTCCCGGACCGCCGTCCCGCCGGCCCCCTTCCGTCGCGGGGCCGTCCCGCCGATATGGTGCCGCGCCGCAGCGGAAGTCCAGAGATGACCACCGACACCACCGCCGACCCCATCCAGCCCCCCGCTGGCCGCGCCTTGTTCCTGGACGCGGTCCGCTTCGACCGCGACGGGCTCGTCGCCTGCATCGCCCAGCAGCACGACAGCGGCGAGGTGCTGATGATGGCGTGGATGAACCGCGCCGCGGTCGCGGAGACGCTGGCCACGGGCCGCGTCTGCTACTGGTCGCGCTCCCGCCATGCGCTCTGGCGCAAGGGGGAGACCTCGGGCCAGGTGCAGCGCCTGGTGGATCTGCGCCTGGATTGCGACGGCGACACGCTGCTGGCGCTGGTGGACCAGAAGGGCGTCGCCTGCCACACCGGCCGGCGCAACTGCTTCTTTCGCGCGCTGCGCGACGGCGAGCTCGCGGAGCTGGCGGCCCCCGAGGTCGATCCGGCGACGCTCTACGGGAGCTGACCGGCAACCCCCTCCCCCGTGTACGGGGAAGGGATGGGGTGGGGGAAACACGGTCGCGGCCGCGCTCCCTTTCGTTGACACCCCGACACCCCCGCGCGACGCTCCGGTCCCTGCCCGGACCGGAGGCGATCGTCCATGAAGCTCTCGATGTCGGAGGAGCTTCTGCTGCTCATGCTCGACGACGAGCGCGGCGTGCTCCGCGAAGGCGCGGGCCTGGCCGGCGACTATGCCCTCTCCGGCGCCCTGCTGGCGGAACTCGCGCTCGCCGGGCGGATCGACAGCGACCCCGCGAAGGTCTGGGTCGCCAACCCCGCCCCGACGGGTGACGAGTTGCAGGACGAGGTGCTGGCGCGCATCGCCGCCGACGCCTTCGAGCACGACACGCGCTACTGGATCGAGACGCTCGGCACCGACGCCGACGGCTTCCGCGACACGCTGCTGAAGGGCCTGGTCGCCAAGGGCGTGCTGCGGGCGGAAAGCGGCCGCTTCCTCTGGGTCTTCGCGGAACGCCGCTACCCCGCGGTGTCGGGGAAGGAGGAGCGGGAGGTGAAGGCCCGCGTCCTCGGCGTGCTCTTCGACGACGAGATCCCCGATCCCCGCGACAGCCTGCTGATCGGGCTCTGCCGCGCCGCGGGCCTGTTCGCCCTGATCCTCGCGCCGGCCGAGCTCGAGCGCGTGCAGCCGCGCATCGAGCAGGTCTCGAACCTCGAGGAGCTGAACCGCTCGTTGACCGATGCGATCCGGGAGATTTATGCCCGGATCAGCCGCTACGCGCCGATCTAGAAGGACAGGGATGCCATGGAGATCACCGAGACCGCCCTCGGCGCGGCGCGGGTCATCGCGATGAAGGGCCGGCTCGACACCGCAACGGCGCAGGACGCCGAGGCCCGCATCGTGGCCGCGATCGGGGCGGGGCAGCCCGTGGTCGCCGACCTCGCCGGCGTGCACTACGTCTCCTCCGCCGGGCTGCGCGTGCTGCTGAAGGCCGCGAAGGAGGCGAAGGCCGCCGGCCTCGGCTTCGCCCTGGCCGCGCCGCAGGTCTCGGTCAAGGAAGTCCTGGAGGTCAGCGGCTTCGACAAGATCCTGCCGATCCACGCCACCGTGGAGGCCGCGGTGAAGGCCGCGGGCTAGAGAGGGCCAGCCTGGGCGGCGCACCGCCCGCGACGGCCAGTACCGGCGCCCCTTCCCCCGTCGCGGCGCGATCCCTATGCATCTCCCGCGATGTCCGACGCGCCCCTGACCTTCGAGACGCTGGCCGGCGCCGCGCTGCACCCGCTGCTGCCGGACCTCGCGCGGCTGCGCATCGTAGTCTTCCGAGACTGGCCCTACCTCTACGAGGGCGACGAGGCCTATGAGCGCGGCTATCTCCGCGCCTATGCCGACGCGCCGGGGGCGGCCGTCGTGGTCTGCCGCGCCCGCGGGGAGGTGGTGGGGGCGGCGACCTGCGAGCCCATGGTCCAGGGCCACGCCCCGGTGCAGGCGGCCTTTCGGGCCGCGGGGCTCGACCCCGCCGGGTTCTGCTACTTTGGGGAATCCGTGCTGCTGCGGCCGTATCGTGGCCGCGGCGCGGGGGTGCGCTTCTTCGAAGCGCGGGAGGCGCATGCCCGCTCCCTTGGCCTGCGGCGCACCGCCTTCTGCGCCGTGCTGCGCGACCCCGCCGATCCCCGCCGGCCGGCGGGCCATGTCCCGCTCGACGGGTTCTGGCGCAGGCGCGGCTACGCGCCGCGGCCGGACCTGACCGTCGGCTTCTCCTGGAAGGAGGTCGGGGCGACGGAGGAGACGCCGCATCTCCTGTCCTTCTGGCTGAAGGACCTCGCGTGATCCCGCCCGCGACGACGCTGCGCGTCGGGCTCCTGCAGTATCCCGTCGAGAAGCCCGCCGGCATCGCGGCCTGGGGTGCGAAGCTCGACCGCTGGATCGCACGCGCGAAGGACCGCGCCGATCTGCTGGTGCTGCCGGAATATGCCTGCGTCGAGCTCGGCGCCGCGCTCGTCGGACGCGACGGGACGGACGAGGCGACCGAGCTCGCCGCCATGGTCGCGAACGCCGAGGCGATCCTGGCCGAGATGCGAGCGACCGCACGCCGCAACGCCACCTGGCTGCTCGCGGGCACGCTGCCGATGCAGGAAAGCGGGCGCGTGATCGCCCGCGCGCCGCTGATCGCCCCCGACGGGCGCTGCGCCTTCCAGGACAAGCGCACCATGACCCGCTTCGAGGCCGAGCGCTGGGGCATCTACCCCGGCGCGCCGCCGCGCGTCTTCGACACGCCCTGGGGCCGGATCGGCGTCTCGATCTGCTACGACGTGGAGTTCCCGAAGCACGTCCGCGCCCAGGCCGAGGCCGGCGCCTGGCTAATCCTCGCGCCCTCCTGCACCGACAGCGCGCATGGCGCGACGCGGGTACGCGCCTGCGCCGCCGCCCGCGCGATCGAGAACCAGTGCTACGTCGCGACCACGCCGACGGTGGGCCTCGCGCCCTGGTCCGCCGCGCTCGATGTCAATTGCGGGCAGGCCGCGGTCTTCGGCCCCGCCGACCGCGGCTTCCCCTGGGATGGCGTCATCGCCGCCGGCACGCCGGACGCCGCCGAATGGGTCTTCGCGGCCCTCGATCCCGCGCTGATCGAGGCGGTGCGGCAGGACGGTGCGGTGCGCAACTTCCGGGACTGGCCGCGCGCGCCCTTCCCGGTGCCGACGCCCGCGGCGTTCACGTGACCCTGGTGTACATCGTCGCCGGCGAAGCCTCGGGCGACGCGCTCGGCGCGCGGCTCGTCGCGGCGCTGCGCGCGCGAGATCCCGTGCTCACCTTCGCCGGCATCGGCGGCGACCGCCTCGCCGCGCAGGGTGTGCCGAGCCTCTTCCCCTTCCACGAACTCGCCCTGATGGGCCTGGTCGAGGTGCTGCCCAACATCCGCAACCTCGCCCGCCGCCTGGACGAGACGGTCGCCGACATCGCGGCGCGGAGGCCCGCCGTGCTCGTCACCATCGACAGCCCGGGCTTCGCGCTCCGCGTGGCCGCGCGCGTGAAGCCGATGGGCATCCCCGTCGTACACTACGTCGCGCCGCAGATCTGGGCCTGGCGGCCGGGCCGCGTGAGGAAGATCCGCGGATGCGTGGACCGCGTGCTCTGCCTGCTGCCCTTCGAGCCCGTGCTCTTCGACCGCGCCGGCATCCCCGCCACCTTCGTCGGCCATCCCGTGCTGGAATCCGGCGCCGACACCGGCGACGCCGCCCGCTTCCGCGCGGCGCACGGCCTGGCGCCGGCGGAGCGCGTCCTGCTCGTCATGCCGGGAAGCCGCCGCGCGGAGGTCCGGCGCCTGCTGCCGCTTTTCGGCGAGACGCTGCGGCAGCTCGGCGCCCGCATCCCCGCCCTCCGCCCCGTCGTCGCCGTCTCGCCGCTCGTCGCGCCCGCCGTGCGGGACGGCACGCGCGGCTGGCCCGGTGCCCCCATCCTGGTCGAAGGGCCGCAGGCCAAGCACGACGCCTTCGCCGCCGCCGAGGCAGGGCTCATCAAGTCCGGCACGTCGAGCCTCGAGATGGCGGTCGCGGGCGTGCCGCACATCGTGGCCTACAGGGTGAACCCGGTCACCGCCGCCATCGTCGAGGCGATCGCGACGGTGCGCTTCGCCTCGCTGGTGAACCTGCTCGCTGACCGCGCCATCGCGCCCGAATTCCTCCAGCGCTTCGCCGTGCCGGAGCAAATGGCGGAGGCGCTGGCGGGGCTGCTGACCGACCCCGCGGCGGCGGCGGCGCAGCGCGCGGGCATGCGGTCCGTGCTGGACCAGCTGCACCCGCCGGGCATGACGCCGAGCGAGGCCGCGGCGGAAGCGGTGCTGGCGCAGATCGGCGCGGCTTGACGCGGCGTCCCGGCGCCGCGCCCCGCGTCGCAGCGCCGGGCGCCGCGCTTGACCTGCCGCGGCGGCGCGGCGTGGAAGGGCGCATGCGCGCGATCCTGCCCAGCTGCCTCGTCCTGGCCTTCACACGCTGATCTCCTATTCCGCGACCGCCTTCGGCAGCCTCAAGCTGCAGCTCGGCGTCGTCGGTCCCGCCGCGCTCGGCGAGCAGGTGCAGAACAACACCCAGGACGTATTCAACATCGACCGGGCCTATGGCTGGGCGTACCAGATCAAGGACGAGCCCGGCGCGAACCTCGTCGCCAACCGCCAGTGGCGCTTCAACGCGCCGACGGGGGGGGGACGGGATCTCGGTCGGCGTCGTGCCCTCCCTCGCGGCGAGCCTCGGCAATGTCAGCACCTATGCCGGGGCGGGGATCATGCTGCGGCTCGGCAGCGAGCTGGACGCCGATTTCGGCCCGCCGCGGGTCCGCCCGGCCTCGGCCAGATCGGTGTTCTACGAGCCATCGGACCGCTGGGGCTGGTACGGCTTCGTCGGCGTCGAGGGCCGCGCCGTGCTGCGCGACATCCCGCTCGACGGCCCTGGGGCCGGCTGGCCGCGAGCTACACCATCCGCTCCAAGAAATTCACGACGCAACGCGAGGCTGCGCAGTTCGGCTCGCTGAGCCTGGCCGTCAGGTTCTGACGCGCGCGAGCGCCACCGCGGCCGCGGCGAGCTGGCAGGCGACCAGCCCCGCGAAGAACGGCGCCTCGCCGACCTCGCGCAGCAGGCCGAAGGCGGCCGGCGCGAAGGCGTAGGTCGCCTGCCCCGTCGCGACCAGCAGCGCGACGACGCGGCCCACATCGGCTTCCGGAAAATCCTGCTGCGCGATCAGCGGCGGCAGCGTTGTGGCGTTGCCGATGCCGAAGCCGAACACCGCGACCGCCGCCAGCAGCAGCGCGGGGTCCGAGGAGACGGCGAGCAGCGCGACGCCCGCCGCCTGCATCGCCGCGTTCCCCGCGAAGACGCGCCGCCGCGACAGCCCCGGCCGCAGCAGCCAACCCGCCAGCACGCGCCCCGCCACCGCGCAGCCCGTCGCCAGCCCCATCGCGAGCCCCGCCCCCTGCCCGCCCAGCGCCGGCGCCAGCACGGACACGAGATGCGCGACCAGCCCGAGCTGCGCGAAGAGGCAGAGCGCATTCGCCCCCGCCAGCGTCGCGAAGCGGCGGTCGCGCCAGGGCGGGCCGAGCGCGGCCGGCGGGCGCGGCGGCGCGGCGCGCGGCGCCTCGCCATCCGGCGCGAGCCCCATCTGCGCCGGCGTCCGCCCGAGATAGCGCGCGCCGATCGCCGCCAGCGCCAGCACCATCGCAGACCCCAGCAGCGCCGCGGCCGCGGGGAAGCCGAGCCAGGCGATCAGCGCGACCCAGAGCGGGCCGAGCACGACGCCGCCCATGCTCGCGCCGTTGAAGGCCATCCCCAGCGCCATCGGCCGCTTGCGCGCGAACCAGGGCGCCACGATCGCGTTGATCGCCGCCCCGCCGGTGCAGGCCCAGCCCGCCCCCGACAGCAGCGTCGCCGCGAAGAGCTGCCACGGCGCCGCCGCCAGTGCCCAGCCCAACACGCCGAGCGCGGTGGCCACCGCGCCCGCCGTCACCACCCGCGCGATGCCGAAGCGCGCCTGCAGCGCCGGCATCCGCGCCACCACGATGGCGCCCGCGAGGAAATGGCAGGTCACGGCCAGCGAGACGAGCCAGCGTGGCATCCGCCCCTCCAGCGCATGGAGGAAGACGGGCGGGCCGTAGAAGCCGAAGCCCCAGCCGAACAGCGCGACGACGAAGGCGGCGGCGACGACGCGCCAGCCGAAGAAGACGGCCATGCGATCCCTGGCAATTTCCGGGTGGCGATCCTCGCAGCCTGGCGCGGATCGCGCAGCCCGTGCTTCGGCCGCCGCCGAAGTCAGGCGGCCAGCGCGCGGCCGCGCCGCCTCACCGTCAGGAACAGCGTGCCGACCAGCAGCAGGTTGAGCAGCCCCGCGCCGGCGGCATTGGCGAAGCTGACGAGGTAGTCGCCGGTCACGTCGTAGAACCAGCCGCCCTGGAAGCCGCCGAGCCCGTGGCCGAGCCAGGCCCAGCCCAGGATCACCCCCATCAGCGTCGCGCGCCGCCTCGCCGGCGTCAGCGCGCGCGCAGTCACCAGGACGCTCGTCATCACCCCCGCATAGCCGAAGCCGTAGACCGGGGCGAAGACGTAGAAATGCGAGAGCTCGTGGATGCCGGTGAAGGCAAGCACGCCGAGCGTCTGCCAGAGCGAGGCGATCATCCAGGCCGGCATCGGGCCGACGACGTCGGCGAGCTTCCCGAAGGCGATGCGCCCGGCGATCGCGGCGATGAGCATCGCGAACAGCACGCCCGACGCGTCGGGCGCCGCGATGTCGTGCCCCTGGATCAGCGGGACGAGGTGCATCAGCGGCACCGCCATGCAGGTGCAGCACATCAGCACCGCCGCGCTGAGCCATGCCGTGACGAGCAGCGGCGGCAGCGGCGGCGGCGGCTCCACCACCGCGGCGACACCGGGCGCGGGCCGCGGCGGGGCCTGCATCAGCAGCGTCGCCGGCACCATCAGCAGCAGGGAGAGCACGCCCTGCGACAGCAGGGCGCCGCGCCAGCCCACCGCCTCGATCAGGAAGGCGGTGGCGAAGGGCACGCCGCCTTGCCCGACCGCCTGGCCAGCCGAGGCGATGCCGATCGCAAGCCCCGCGCCCGCGGGGAACCAGGCGCCGACGAGCGCGAGCGGCGGCGCGAAGAGCCCCGCGCCGGCGAGCCCCGCGAGGAAGAAGACGAGATAGAACTGCCAGAGCTGGTCGAGCCCGGCCGCCGCCGCCACGCAGGCGCCGACCACCGCCGCCGCCGCCAGCGCCACCGTCGGCGCGCCGAAGCGGTCGGCCAGGCCGCCCATCGCGACCCCGCCGATCGCGAGCCCGACAAGGCCCGCCGAGTTGATCAGCGCGACCGAGCCCCGTGCCCAGCCGAATTCCTGCTCGAGCGGGATGAAGAAGACGGACAGCCCGTTGACGAGCTGCCCCATCGCGACGGCCAGCGTCAGCGCCACCGCGCCGACGACGACCCAGCCATAGCGGGCATCCATGGCGCGTCCCTCCCCCGGGCGCAGCCTCCGGCCAGGCGCCGCCGCCGGGCGGAGTGTAGCCGCCGCGCCGCGCGCGCCTCAACGCATGATGCGCTTCGGCAAGGGCCGAAGCATCGCCGCCCTGGGCGTGGCAGGATCGCGCCATGACGACGAACGCGCTTGCCGCCACCGCCGCCCTGATCGGCGATCCCGCCCGGGCCGCGATGCTTGCCGCGCTGCTCGACGGGCGTGCGCTGTCGGCTGGCGAACTCGCCGCGGCCGCCGGCATCACGCCGCAGACCGCGAGCGCGCATCTCGCCCGCCTGTCCGCGGCCGGCCTGGTCTCGGTCGCGAGGCAGGGGCGCCATCGCTACCACCGCCTGGCCTCGCCCGTCGTGGCGGGGCTGATCGAGGGGCTGCTCGAGCTTTCCGCCGCGCCGCGCCCGGTGGCGACCGGCCCGCGCGACGCCGCGCTGCGCCGCGCCCGGACCTGCTACGACCACTTGGCCGGGCGGCTTGGCGTGGCCATCGCCGATGCGCTGGTGGCGGGGGGCAGGATTGAGCTAGGCGAGGAAGGCGGGGCGGTAACGGAGGCCGGCGCCGCCTGGCTTGCGGGCTTCGGGATCGCGCTCGACCCCGCGCCGGCGCGCGGCCGGGTCTGGTGCCGGCCCTGCCTCGACTGGTCGGAGAGGCGGCCGCATCTCGCGGGAAGGCTGGGCGCGGCGCTCTGCGCGCGCTGCTTCGAACTGGGCTGGGTGCGGCGCAAGGCGACGGGCCGCGCCCTGGAGATCACGCCGGCGGGCTGGCTCGGCCTGCGCGAGCGGCTGGGGATCAAGGAGGCGACGATCGGCTGAAACATCGCGATGCTTGAAGCCGGCACGCCGCTTCCCCTAGCCTTCGTTGCATGAGCGACATCCCCCCGGACCAGGCCCTCGACCAGGCCGCCCTTGCCACCGCGCGTGAGGAGGAGAAGCGCAGGGCCGCGGAATCCGGCCCGCCATCGGATGTCGTGGACGGGGCGCTGGATCTTGCCGATGTAGCGGGCGCGGTC
The DNA here is from genome assembly GCF_050563545.1 of Falsiroseomonas sp. HW251. NCBI lineage: Bacteria > Pseudomonadati > Pseudomonadota > Alphaproteobacteria > Acetobacterales > Roseomonadaceae > Falsiroseomonas > Falsiroseomonas sp. HW251. Next base: position 2,936 of record NZ_JBNXUM010000016.1, on the reverse strand, counting down.
TTCGATCTCGGCAGCCAGGTGCTCGGCGCCTGCCTCGAGGGTGCCAAGGCCGGCGCAGCTGGGTCTGAGGTGGTCGCCTCCGGCGCGCTCGAGGTCGCGAAGGTGGTGGGGGAAGGTGCGGTGTCCGTGGCGGGCGAGGTGCTCTCCTCGCTCGGCGATCTCGGCTGAGGGCGGGGCAACCGCGCGTCACCGGCCGATCAGGTCGCCGAACGCTTCCCGCAGGGTGATCAGCGCCGCGCGACGCGGCCCGTCCGGCGGCTCGATTACCGCGAGCGAGCCCTCGTCCACAGCGACCGAGCGCTCCGAGGGCACCGCCAGGCGCCCCGTCATCGCGGCGTCGTCCGCATCCAGGCCCGCCAGCACCGCGGCCGCCATCCCATGCCATGCATCCAGCGGCCGTTCGCGCAGCCGGACGAGGGCGGCCTCGAAGCCGGCGAAGGCCGGACCGGGCGCGTTTCCCAGGCGAAAGAGGACCAGCCGGGACGCCACCGGCGCTTCCGACGCCGAGGCCACCCGCACCAGCGCCAGCCCATCGAGAAGCGCCGTCGCGCCGCCCCCGGCCCAGACGCCGAACAGGCCAAGCCCCGGCCTTGGCCGGGTCTGGCGCAGCGACACCCAGAGCTGCGGCCCGCTCAGCTGCGCCTCGCCCTCCGCCTCCCAATCGACCGAGCTGCCGACCCGGGCGGCGCCGGTACCCTTTGCGAGCTCCAGCAGCAAGGTGACCCAGGGGCCGCGCCCGCCCTGGGAGAAGAAGCCGAGCCAGAGCCCGGCCAGGCGCGCCGGCAGCCCGTCGGCGGGCGGTGCGGCCGGCTCGGCCTCGCCGATCGCCCGGGCGAATTCGGCCTCCGGCGCGTCCCAGACCGCCAGCGTGAAGCCGGGAAGGCGCGCCGCGATCAGCCCGGTCAGCGCGACCAGGCTCGTCTCCTGCGGCCGCGCGGCGCCGCTGAACCAGCGGGAGACCGCCGACTTGTCGGCCTGCACGGCCTGGGCGATGCGGCCGCGGCTGAGGCTGGCGCGCAGCGCGGCGCGGCGCAGCCGGCCGGCGAGGCCGGCATGCGGCCCCTCCGGCGCGGCGTCCCGTGGTGCCTCGGGCACCGCCAGGGTCTCGCCGCGGCGGCGCAGCTGCGCGCGCAGCCGCGCCAGCAGCTCGCGCAGCTCGACGGGCTTCGCGATGTAGTCGTCGGCCGCCATCTCGAGCCCGACCACGCGATCCGCCAGCCCGCCATCCCCGGTCAGCATCAGGATCGCCGGGCGCGAGGGCGCGGCGCGCAGCCTGGTCGCGATCTGCAGCCCGCTCTCGCCGGGCAGGTTGAGGTCGAGCACCGCCGCGTCCAGCCCCGCGGCGAGCGTCGCGTCGAGCGCGCGCCCATCCGCCAGCGCCGTGACCCGGAAGCCGCGGCCGGCGAGATAGGCCGCGACGGCGTCCCGGAAATCCGGGTCGTCCTCCACGACGGCGATGTGCGGCTGCGGGTCCATGCGGGCGGCGGGTTTCCGACCTTGGCATCCCGCGCCTCGCCGGCGCAACGCCGCGGATTGTTTCATTCATGTCGCAACCCCGGCGCATGGCGGCGCAACCCGCGGCATCCCGGGTCAACTGCCCGGCGCCGCCCGGCCCCGTCACCCTGACGCCATCGCGCCGCCTCCCGCGGCGCCCCGTGCAAGGGAACAGGCTGACATGAGCGGCATCATTAAGAAGCTGACGGAGTACAGCGACTTCTGGAACGCCACCAACAGCGCCACCGCGATCAGCGTGGACGCCCTCGGCGGCAACGACGAGATCTACGGCAGCGTCTTCGGCGACTACATCAATGGCGGCGCGGGCAGCGATACGCTGAAGGGCGGGGGCGGCAACGACACGCTCGACCCCGGCTCCTCCGCCGGCGACATGCTCTATGGCGGAGCCGGCAACGACAAGCTCTACGCCAGCAGCCAGTCCGGCAGCGCCTACCTGCTCGGCGGCACCGGCGACGACACCCACATCATCTACTCCTGGCGCGACGGCGGCGCGACCGGCCAGGCCTGGGAGAACGCGGGCGAAGGCAACGACACCGTCCGCGTCTACGTCGAGGACGGCGCGAGCTACAGCCTCACCATCGGCGATGTCGGCCATATCGAGCACCTGCAGCTCGGCGCCTACACGGCGCCGGTCAGCGGCGGCGCGCTGCTCGGCATCACGCTCAACGGCAACAAGTTCGACAACGAAATCTCGGCCAATGACATCTGGGGCCCGGGCGGCGTGATCTCGATCAATGGCGGCGAGGGCAACGACACCGTCACGGGCAGCGAGGCGAAGGACAGGATCTCGGGCGATGCCGGGAACGACAGCCTGTTCGGCGGCTCGGCCTACGACACGCTGGTCGGCGGCGAGGGCAGCGACATGCTGGATGGCGGCATCGGCGCGGACAGCCTGGTTGGCGGCAACGGCCACGACACCTATGTCGTGGACAGCAACGCCGACGTGGTGGTGGAGGGCAGCAACGCCGGCATCGACACCGTGCGGACGGCGCTGTCGAGCTACACGCTGGGCGCCAATGTCGAGAAGCTTGTCTACACCGGGCCCGGCAGCTTCGCGGGCACCGGCAACGCCGCCGCCAACGGCCTCGCCGGCGCCGGTGGGGCGGACACGCTGAGCGGTGGCTCAGGCCATGACACGCTGACCGGCAATGGCGGGAACGACTCGCTGCTCGGCGGCGTGGGCAATGACGACATGGTCGGGGGCGCCGGGAACGACACCCTGTTCGGGGGCACCGGGAACGACAGCGTCTACGGCAGCGAGGGCGAGGACCGCGTCCTCGGCGAGGGAGGCAACGACTGGGTCATCGGCGGCGGGGGCAACGACTCCGTCGCCGGCGGCGACGGCGCGGACAGCGTCATGGGCGACAGCGGGATGGACACCGTCCAGGGCGGAACCGGGGCGGACCAACTCTGGAGCGGGT